>NZ_JBFAKG010000188.1:0-6706 GCF_040655595.1 Saccharopolyspora sp. NPDC050389 | reverse complement strand
CCCGATCCCGACGAACCGGCACACCCTGCTTGATCACCGACACAGTCAGTCATGATCACACACGACCGTCACCCTAGATCACGAACGTCAGTAAGTCATGACTTCGGAAGAGCGGAAAGAGTTGTTCCGTCAATATTTGCCGAAACCTGAGGATGTTGACCCGGAAGTCCGCAAGAGAACCGATGAAGCAATCCGGCGCATCGAGGAGAAGAAGGCTCGCGGGGAAGTGTTGAAGTCGTGGAGCAAGGACGACACGCCGATCGGGCTGGATAGCAATTTCGAGCCGTTCCCCGTTACCGGACCGGACCAGGATGAGGGGCGCACTGATGACAGGACTCGACAGTGAGCACCTTGGCCCACGCTTGCCTGGCTGAAGCGCGCTTGGAGCACCTCGAACAGCACGGATTGCACCTTGCGTCCACCGCCGCACGCCACCATTGCCGGCCGAAGATTAGGCGGCGATGGCCATGACCCCTCTTTGCCCGCGTGGTGACAACGATCTGCATTCGTGAGAGTGATGACCGAGATGCGTGTGCCCGTACATGCTTGATGCCGGCCAACGGCGAGCGAGATTCAGATCGTGCGGCTACGCCGTGGCAGCTTGATGCTGCCTTCGACGAACCCTGTAACAGTTCTTCTGCCGGGACTGGGTCAAGCGTTCGCATTCCGGCCAGCTGTCCTGTGGCCGCCGCGGTAGCTCGGTCCCTGCCCGGACGCCACGTGCACAGCCTCGATAAACAAGCTTGCCGATATTCTTAGCTTCGGGCTCCGGTCAGCTCGAGGAGTGGAACTCGCGTCCGCGGGTGAGCACGAGTTGCGGGTGTCGAAGGTGCGTGAGGGCTGCAAGGGGGTCGCCGTCGACCACGATCAGGTCGGCGGAGTAGCCGGGCCGCAGTTGTCCGACGTGGTCGGCGATGCCGAGTGCTGAAGCGCTGATGGTCGTTGCCATGTCGATGGTGCGGTCATTGGGGAAGCCGAGGTATTCGAAGAGCTCCATGGTTCCCACCAAGTCGTCGAACCAGGACCCGGGCAGGCCGGCGTCGGTGCCGATGATCAGCGGCACGCCGAGTTCGGCGAGCCAGACCAGCCGCCCGTACATCACCTCCGTTCCCTCCGGGCCTAGCCGTTCCATGATCGAGCGCCAGTTCCCGCTCAAGGCGGTGCAGGCGTAGATGCCTTTGTCGGCCATCTGTTTCGCGACGTCGTCACGGCGGTCCGGCCCGTTGGCGCTCTGCCAGGAGCAGTGCTCAATGGTGGAGACCCCGGCGGCGACCGACGCGGCGATCGCTTCGGTCCCGTGCGCGTGGGCGGCGACCGGCAGTCCGAGCTGGGAGGCTTCTTCGACGATGATCGCCAGCTCCGTGGCAGTGAATTGCGATGCCCACATCGGCGGCGAGCTCGGGGTGATCTGGCCACCGGAGGCCATGACCTTGATGACATCCGCGCCCAATGCGGCGTTGTGCTGGACCAGCTGGCGAATCTCGGCTTCGCCGGAGACCGCCCCACCGAGGAAATGGCAGTGCCCATCGGGGATGGTCAGCGGCGCCGCTGCGGCCAGGATGCGAGGACCGGGCAGATCGTTGCGTGCGACGGCATCGCGGAGGTGAATGGATAGGCCACCGCGGTCACCGAGGTCCCGGACCGTGGTGATGCCATTTGCGAGGGCTTGTTGCGCTCGACCGGCCATGCCGAGAAGCAGGTCCGCGTCCTCGGTCTGCTGCACCGCGTCGAGGAACTGGGGGCTGGTGTCGAAACAGAGGTGGACGTGGCTATTGATCAGCCCCGGCAGCACGGTGGAATTCGGAAAGTCCCGGCGCCGTGCTTGCTTGTCGGCTCGCTGTTCGACGTGGTGCCGTGGCCCTACCGCCAGAATGGTGTCGTCCTGGATCAGGACTGCGCCGTCCTGGATTCGCTGGTGGGCTGGCCCGATGAGCACCTGCTTGGCGCTGATCAGCTGCTGCACGTCGTCATCCTTTCCGCGCTGTGCGAACAGGTTCGTTTCCTTGACAAGCCAGGTAGTCGGAGCCCTTTGAGCTGCGAGCTTGCTCGGCCGAGCAAGACTGCTGAGCGTAGGGCCGCACTGATCACCCTCGGTGGGATTCGAGGCGGAAGACGGCGGTCGTGCCGGTATGGGCGCGAATCTCACTGACAGCGGCGCCGGGCGGGAATGGCCATGCCATCGAGCTGGTCCCGAGCGCGTTGACGTAGGTGCGGATGACCCGGGCCGCTTCATGGCCCTCGACGAGAGTCGCGCGATACACAGGATGCTCGTCGCGCTCGACTTCCGCCTGGCCGGCGGCCAGCAGGTTGCGGACCCAATCGCGCCGGCGATGCGGGGAGCACACGTACCACCGGCCATCGAGCTGAGTGACCGCAACCGGAACTGTCCGGATCTCGCCGGTGTTGCGCCCTCGGACTGAGAGAACGCGCAGGACGTACCGGCGTTCTGCGTAGGGGGCGGGTTTCTGTTCCCTGATTCTGCCGATCATGAGTGCGTTGCGTTGCTGTAGCCCTGTGTCTGGATCGCGGGCCGCGTCAGATCCGTTCGGGACGAAGTGCCGGTTCAAGGCCAGTAGTTCGGCGACATCGGTTTCGACGTTGTCGACGTGTGCCGGCGCGGCCACCAGGACCGCGGAGGTCGTGGTTGCCGGCAAGCCGTCGCGACGATGCCGCAACGCGTGCTGGACGGCGGTGACCTGCTGACCTGTAGGGCGGCCCGAGTCATATCCGAAGTCCGCCAGATGCGGGCTGAGCTGGACCAGCCCGTCGCGGATCTCGATCACGCGACGCCAGTAGTGCCGCCGGACCCGGCGGGGAGACACACGCTCCCGCCACAGGCTGCGCGGTCGGCGATCAAGAGCATCTTTCGGATATACCGCGTTGAGTGCCTCCCACAACGGCCGCAGCTGCCGGTAAGCACGCCGGTGCCGCCACCACACCCGCACGGTAGCCAACCGCAGCAGCACCGCCGGGCAGAGCACGCCCAGGACGAACACCCCACCACCGACAGCAGCCAGCTTCCCCGTCGCGTCTCGCAAAGCATCGGGAAGACTTCCGCCGAACCAGGAGACGACGATGAGTAGCACCCGCAGCGAGCCACTCACAGCGCGGATTCCGAGCCCGGCGGCGGCGATCCGCAAACCGACGCGCACGCGTCGACCCGACTCGGCGGCATACCGCAATGCGAACCGCGCGGCCTGCATGAGCGCATAGACGAGATAGGCCGCGCCAACGAAGTAGAAACCGGCGATCCCGGGAATATGCAGGTCGGTCGAGGAGAACCTGTGATCGCGCAGCTGCTCGGGAGTCACAGCCATCGACACGATCTGAACGATCACGACGACAGCTAGCGGGATGACCTCTCGCCATGCCCGACGCCCGACGTTCTTACCTGCTGGGGCTGCCGAGAACAGGAAGAACAGCATCAGGAAGAAGTACCCGGACATGATCACTGCGTTGTGAAGCAGCTTCGGGACACCGTGCTGGACAACAGAACCCTCTGTGGCCGCAATGGCAAGCCAGCCCAGCGGGTAGCTGAGCGCCATGAAGGCCAGGCAGGCGGACACCATCCACAGCGCACGATCCCGCGGCGTGCGCCAGAGCCGGTGCAAGCACCACAGCAACGCGAGGCTCAGTGCCGCCGCGACGAGCCCTTCCAGGATCACAGCCAGACCAGCCGGTCACCGAGAGCGCGCTGAGCTCGGCCGGCACGCGGAGAAAGAGCGGGAAGCTGAACACATTCGACGACTGCGGCGGCCTCCAACAGCATCGTCGCCGCAATCTCCGCTTCCTGTTCCTGCAGGGTGTCGTAGGACGTGCGGCGAAGCGCGCGACGAATCACTTCCGGCGAGATGTCCGGCATCATCGTTGCCCACAACGAGTCCTCGTCCGGATCCGGCTGATGGTCGGCGAGGAGATGGCCCAGTTCGTGCGCGATGATGTGCTGCTGATGCGCGGGAGTTGTCTCGGCCTGATACAAGATGTAGTCGGCGTCCGGCGTGCTGCCCCACCAGCCAAACGGGCCGGGAACCGCAAACGGATACGCCACCAGCCGAATCGGCTTGCCGCGCTGGACGCTCAGCCGCCTGCAGACCTCGCCCATGTCCACCGGCTCCTCGATACCGAGACCAGCGAGATCCTGACGGAGACGCCGCCGTAGCGCCCGTTCCGCCGACCGGTACTGGCGAGACTCCCGCCACCTTCCCACAACAAGCTCACCCCCAACTAACGTCGCGGCACCCGCGCCGAGTGCGGAGATCCAGTGTCGCCGCATGGTCATCAACCGACAGCGACAAGGACGCAGCGTCACTCAGACGAGTGTTCGTGAGATGTTTTCTTCTGGCGGCTGGCCTCGAACTCGATGAAAGCCAGCACGTTGTTCATCGACTCCGCCGACAGCTGCTCCGCGCCACGAGCCAGCGCGCGAAGCTTTCCCTCACCGAACTTCGCAAGCAACGCGTACTGCGACTTCAACTCGCGCCCACGCTCGCTATCGGCGAAGAAGTCCAACGGCACATCGAAAAACTCCGCCAGCGTCTTCACCGTGGCATGACTGGGTTCCCGGTCACCGCTGCGGAGGTTGTAGAGATGCGTCTTGGACATGCCACAGGCCTTAGCGACCTCCCGGACCGAGTACCGCCCGCCATCCTCACGCCTGACGCTGTCAAACAGAAGATCAAGCTTCTCCGCGAACGTGTCCTGGCCCTCGCCCCGTTCGGCCTCCATCGACGACACCTCCTTCCACTACCTCTCCAGGGTGTCCCTCATAGCGGACTCGCGCAAGACCCCAGTTCAGTCGAGTTGACACCTCGATCTCAACGGCTTACTTTCGATCGATCAAAGTCCTCTATAGCGGACAAGTGCACGGCGCGGAGCTCTGTGCGGCGACAGCCGCCACGCCCGCGCACGCCACGCGCTGATCACCGCAGCGTGTTGGCCGAACCAGCTAACCAGTGCAGAGAGCCTCCAGGCCACGAATGAGAAGGAGTCGACGTCGACGATGGGCCTCAAGTTCTCAGCAGAGGCCGTTTCACAACAGCAGCCGCTTGGTCCTAGGTCGGTAAGCCTGGCCGGTGCAGCGCGCGAGACCACTCCTCAGCGTCTTCCACGTTGCGTGCGCTAGTCACGTATCCGCGGTGCGTCGCGAAACGCATCGGCTGAAAGCGGCTGTGAACATCGGGGGGTTCGCTGTGCTTCGCGATCTAGAAAGACGAGTAAACTGCCAAGGACGATGCATCAACGCCACGCGCGACGATTGGTTCCCAGAGCCTGCTCGCGGCGCCGATTCCCTGAGTCATCAACGGCACCAAGCACGGTGGGCATGCGGAGGCTGCCCAGTTCGAGTCGACTGCCTCGTTGTCGCACTCTCCTACGAGCTCGATGAGGGCGAGAGCTGGGGCATCTGGGGCGGTGTATGCGCGCGTGACAGGCGCCATGCCATACGGCACGCAACGCAGTGCCTTGAACGCCGGCCCGACGCGATCCGGTTAGCGCGCAGTCTGCTCGAGGAGCTTGACGCGGCGGGCCCCCGAGTGATGGTCGATCTGCCTCTCCCTGCCGAGCTCGACCGACGTGCTCGGCGCATGCTTGACGCGGATGTATGCCGTTATCCGAACGGATGTATCGCTTAGACAGCATTTGCGTTCCCGCACCGCGTCCCGGCGAGGTGGGGAGCCGCCCCAACGGTGGAGGGGTGCATTGGGGCGGCTCGACCCTTGCGGAGCGTGTGCTGCGGGTGAGTGACGCGCGCACGCTCGACGTTCTGCTATTTGTTCGTAGTCGTTAGTGGGAGTTGTGAACGGCTCGGTTCGCTGCGGCAATCACGGTTGCCCACGGTGAGAGCGGGTTCCCCGGTTCCGGTGCACGACGCCAATGGCAGCTGTCCAGTGGGTGGGGAACGACGACCTGTCCGCCGCGCGGGATGGCGTGTACTCGCCGGCTGCGCAACTTCGGGGAGATGTCGGCGTGCGCACGTGGGCAAGGTCCAGTGAGGACGTTCCACCAGGTCTTGGTGCTGTCGATGCACACCGGTCCTGCTTGCAGGTTTCGTTCGAGGTCCTGGACGACCGGGGCGGCCAGCCAGTCCGGCAGGGCCACGGCGTCGACTGCGTCGCCGGTGCGCAGGACCAAGCGGCGGTGCGCTGCATCGAAGGTCACCGACCAGCCCAACTTCAGTCGGTACCAGTCCGCGGCGGCGATAAGATCAAGCCGCTGGGCATTGGCGGCTTCCCTTGGCGACATGCCGAGAATCCTTCTGCGCTGGGGTGGCATGGTGGCCTTCCTGTTCCTCGCTTGACGATGGCCAGTTCCCGGTCTTCGCGTGTGCGGATTGGTGGTCCATGCCGAACTCGAAGAACACCCCAAATAGCGGTGTTTCGGTCCGGCGATGGCGGGTTCGGACTCCTTGTGCGGCCAGGGGAGCGTGCGTCGAGATGGCTTCGCGTACGGCGGCTCGCAGTCGCCCAGCTTCCATCGGCGTCAATGTGATTGGCCCGGGCCGGGGCGCAGTCAGCGTCACTCCGGTCGGCGCCAACCCCACGTGCAGCCGAGCCTTTCTTGCCAGTGCGTCATGGCAGGAGATCGTCCATGTGTAGCGTTGGTGTCGCGGGCGGGTGAATACTGGCTCTGGCACGGTTTCCGTGAATCTGGCCCGGGGCTCAGTCGCTGAGCAGGATGCGTTTGCGGAGCAGGTCGGGCTTGGCGCGGC
>NZ_JBFAKG010000187.1:0-7190 GCF_040655595.1 Saccharopolyspora sp. NPDC050389 | reverse complement strand
GCCGCGCCGGTGGATCCACTCCGGGCCACGCCGCAGCGCGGAATCCAGCAGCAGGCCGCGCAGCTCCTCCTTCGCACCCGCCGCCGCCCGGGCGGACACCGTTTCGGTCGCCCAGCCCAGCGCGGCCCGCGCCACCACCGCTACGGCCAGCACGATGAGGTGGTGGCCGATCGCATCCGGTGCGGCAGACGCGGTCACCACCGCCGCGAGCGCGCTGCCCAACGCCCAGGCCTGCACGATCAGCGCGACGGCGTTGCCGACGGAAAGCAGCCCGGCCACCACCAGCGCGCGCCGGGCCGCCCCGGAAAGCCGGGGCAGAGCTCCCAGCGGACCCATCACGAACTCCCTACTGTTTCCAGGCTCGTTTTGCGTGGCGGTGCCGGTTGCGCAGGTGGGCTAAACGGCTGCGCCGCTTCAACGACAAAGATCAAACCTGGATTGTTTCGCCGGGCGGCGGGTCGTGCGTGGTTTGGAGTGCTCTGGCGATCCAAAACACGCACGACACCTGACCAGCGGAAACCGTCAGGCACTGGGCACGTGGACCGGCGGGATGTGCTTCGTGCCGATGCGCTTGCGGAACACCCAGTACGTCCAGCCCTGGTAGATCAGCACCGCCGGCGTGCCGAAGGCCGCGACCCAGGTGATCACCGTCAGCGTGTACGGGCTGGACGCGGTGTCCGCGATCGACAACGACCACGCCGGGTCCAAAGTGGACGGAATCACGTTCGGCCACAGCGCGCCGAACAGCGTCACCACCACGCCGGCCAGCGCCACGCCCTGCAGCGCGAACGCCTGACCGTCCCGCCACTGGTACAGCCGGCCGAGCCCGGCCAGCGCCGCGACCAGCGCGATCACCAGCGGCACCCACGTCCAGGCCTCGCCCTCCCGGAGCTGCGCGATGAACACCAGCGCGATCACCGGCAGCAGCAGCGGCACGCCGGCCCGCAGCGCGAACCGCCGCGCCCGCTCCCGGATCTCGCCCTCGGTCTTGAGCGACAGGAACACCGCGCCGTGCAGCAGCGAGAACGCGCACATCGCGAGCGCGCCGATCACGTTCGGCAGCGTGAAGATCGTCCACCAGCCGCCGACCCGGTCGCCGTTGGCGTCCAACGGCAGCCCGAAGACGCTCGCTGACAGCACGAGCCCGACGACCAGCGGCGAGATCCACGAGGCGAGCACGATCACCGCGTCCCAGGTGCGCCGCCAGCGGACGGTGTCCACCTTGCCGCGGTACTCGAACGCCACGCCTCGCCCGATCAGCGCCAGCAGCAGCACCAGGAGCGGCAGGTAGGCCGTGCTCAACAGGGACGCGTACCAGCCGGGGAAGGCGGCGAAGGTCGCGCCCACCGCGACGATCAACCAGACCTCGTTGCCGTCCCAGACCGGGCCGATCGTGTTGATCAGCACCCGCCGCTCCTCGTTGCGGCGGCCCAGCACCGGCAGCAGCATGCCGACGCCGAAGTCGAAGCCCTCCAGGAACAGGTAACCCAGCCACAGCAGGGCGATCACGCAGAACCAGAAGGTGGGCAGATCCATCGCAGGTGCAGCCTCTCAGTACGCGAAGGACAGGGCTTCGCCGTCGGATTTCTCCTCGCCTTCCGGCGGTTTCGGCGGCATCACCCCGTCGAAGCCGCCGTGCACGTAGCGGACCATCAGGAAGATCTCCACGATCGCGAGCACCCCGTACAGCACGGTCAGGGCGATCACCGAGGTCAGCAACTCGCCGGGTGACACTCCCGAGGACACGGCCGACGCGGTGTACATCCACACGCCGTCGACGCCGGACGCATCGGGATTGGGCACCACCACGAACGGCTGGCGGCCCATCTCGGTGAACACCCAGCCGGCGATGTTGCCGAGGAACGGCAACGCGATGCTCAGCACCGCCAACGGCGCCCACCACTTGCCCGGCGGGAACTTCCGCTTGCGGGTCAGCCAGAGCACGAACACCGCGCCTAGCGCGGCCAGGCCGCCGAAGCCGATCATGAACCGGAAGCCCCAGTAGGTCACCGGCAGGTTCGGCGTGTAGTCGATCGGCTGCCCGGCGAACGAGCCCAGCCGCGGGTCGTCCGGGTAGTGCGTGCCGTACTTGGCCTGGTACTCCGGGATCAGCGCCTGCACGCCCTTGACCTCGCTGGAGAAGTCGCCTTCGGCGAGGTAGGACAGGATGTAGGGCACCGTGATGCTCTTGACGTTCTCGCAGTCGGGCCGGCTGACGTCGCCGATCGCGAAGATCGAGAAGCTGGCGGGCGCCTCGCTGTGGCACAGCGCCTCCGCAGAGGCCATCTTCATTGGCTGCTGCTGGAACATCAGCTTGCCCTGGATGTCACCGGAGATCGACAGCCCGGCGAACGCGATCACCGCGACCCACGCGCCCAGCCGCATCGAGCCGTGCCAGGCGCGGCGGTCCTCGTCGTCCAGGTCGGACTTGCGGTGGTGGCGGGCGATCTGCCAGGCGGCGATGCCGATCAGGAACGAGCCGGCGACCGCGAAGCAGCCGAACACGGTGTGCGGGAACGCGGCGAGCACCGTGTTGTTGCCCAGCACCTCCCAGATCGAGGTCAGCCGGGGCCGGCCGTCGACCATCTCGATGCCGACCGGGTGCTGCATCCACGAGTTGGCGGCCAGGATGAAGTACGCGGACAGCACGGTGGCCAGCGAGAACGCCCAGGCGCACGCCAGGTGCACGCCCTTGGACAGCCGGTCCCAGCCGAAGATCCACAGGCCGAGGAAGGTCGACTCGACGAAGAACGCGAGCAGGCCCTCCATGGCCAGCGGAGCGCCGAAGACGTCACCGACGAAGCGCGAGTAGGAGCTCCAGGCCATGCCGAACTGGAATTCCTGCACGATGCCGGTGACCACGCCCATGGCGAAGTTGATCAGCATCAACTTGCCCCAGAACTTGGTCATCTTCAGGTAGCGCCGCTTGCCGGTGCGGTACCACGCGGTCTGCATGCCGGCGACCAGGATCGCCAGCCCGATGGTCAGCGGCACCATCAGGAAGTGATAGACGGTCGTGATCCCGAACTGCCAGCGGGCGATGTCGAGCAGATCCACGGCTCCCACCCTGCCGCCCACGGCTGCGGATGCGCAGAGGCAAGGGCCCTATCTCCCCCGGTCGAGGGTCCTGTCCCGGACGGGACCTTGGTCCCGGTCACGCAGAGCAGCCGAACTCACCGGATCGATTACTTGTATCAAGCGATCCGGCGACACGAAAGACCTCTGCGTGAACACGCCGACCGAAAACCGTTCCGGCCGTCCGTGCGTCTAGCAGGGTGTGCGCGATCAAGAGCAGGACGACGAGCGGTTGCTCAGGCGGGTCGCACGCGGCGATAGGGGCGCATTCGACGAGCTCTACGAGCGCAACGCGGGCTGGCTGGCGGTCCGGCTGCGCCGCCGCTGCGGCGATCCGGAGCTGGCCGCCGAGGTGCTGCAGGACTGCTTCTTGACGGTGTGGCGCTCGGCGGGCGGATTCGATCCGTCACGCAGCGCCGCCGGCTGGCTGTGGACCATCGCGGCGAGCCGGCTGATCGACGCGCACCGCCGCCGCAACGTCCGCATCCAGCCCGTCGGAGAGCCGGTCGATTCGGCGATCACCGCGGAATCCGCGGAGGACGAGGTGCTGGCCCGGGCCTTCAGCCCCGAGCTGGCCGGCGCCCTGCACCGGCTCTCCCCCGAACTCCGGGCGGTCCTGCAGGCCACCGTGCTCGACGGCCGAACCGTGCGGGAGACCTCCGAGCTGCTCGGAATTCCCGAGGGCACGGTCAAGACCCGCGCGCGCAAAGCCCGCCACATCGTGAAGGAGGCACTCGCATGACGCACGAGCACTTCCCCGCCTCCACCCTGCGTGCCTACGCGTTGGGTCTGCTCCCGGAGGCGGAGGCGGTCGAAGACCACACGCTCGACTGCGCCGCCTGCCGCCGGCTGATCAACGACGCGGCGATCGACGATCCGGTGGTGCGGCAGGCGCGGGCGAACCTCACCGTGCTCCCGCCGCAGTTCCCCCGGCCGAGCCGGTCGCGCCGGCTGCGGGTGCTGCTCAACGCCGCCCCCGCGGTGCGCGGCGCCTGGCTGTTCGCCGTGCTGGTCGCGCTGGCCTGCGCCGTCGGGATGGACCTGCTCAGCATCGAAGAACCCGGCGGCTGGTGGTCGCAGCACGGCTCCGCGCTGCTGCTGATCGCGCCGATCCTGCCCGTCGCCGGGGTCGCCCTGTGCTTCGGCAGGCTCGGCGATCCGGCCTACGAGATCACCGCGGGCACCGCGCTGGGCGGGCTGCCGCTGGTCCTCTGGCGCACCCTGTCGATCCTGCTCACCACCGTGCCGGCGAGCGCGGTGATCGGCGCGATCACCGGCCGGACGTCGGCCGTCGGTTGGCTGCTGCCGTGCCTGGCGCTGACCGGCCTGACCCTGGCGCTCGGTTCGCGGTTCCGGCTCGAACCGGTGGCGGCCGCGGTCGCCACCGGCTGGCTGGTGCTCGCCGGCGGCCCGCTGGTCGGCGGCCAGGTGCCGGTGCTGCTCGACCGGCCGCTGCCGCTGCTGTGGTCGTCGCTGATCGTCGTCTCCGCCGCCGTGCTTTACCTCCGCCGCACGAACTTCCAGCACACGTCGAGGAGCTGACCCGTGACCGCGATCGAGATCCATGACCTGGCCGTGCGATTCGGCCGCCGACGCGCGCTTGACGCGATCACCGCGGACTTCGGCACCGGCGTGCACGGCCTGCTGGGGCCCAACGGTGCTGGGAAGTCGATGCTGATCCGGGTGCTGGCCACGCTGACCGCGCCTTCCGGCGGCTCGGTCCGGCTGCTCGGCCGCCCGCCAGCGGGCGCCGATCTGCGCCCGCTGCGGCGCGAAATCGGCTATCTGCCGCAGGAGTTCGGCTGGTACCCGAGGTTCACCGCGCGCGAGTTCGTGGAGCACTTCGGGTGGTTGAAGGAGGTCCCGGCCGCGGAGTTGATGCCGGCCGTGGACCGGGCGCTGCGGCGGGTCGGGCTCGGCGACCGCGCCGACGAGAAGCTGAGGCGCCTCTCCGGCGGGATGCGCCGGCGCGTCGGTATCGCGCAGGCCATCGTCAACGATGCCCGGCTCGTGCTGCTCGACGAGCCGACCGCCGGGCTCGATCCCGAGCAGCAGGACGAATTCCGCGAGCTGCTGCGCGAGCTCGGGCGGGATCGGTGCGTCGTGCTCGCCACGCACCTCATGGGCGATGCGGAGGCGTGCGATCGGGTGCTGGTGCTGGAGGCGGGCCGGCGGGTCTTCCAGGGAACGCCGGCGGAGCTGGCCGGCGACGGCGATCTGGCGGACGGCTACCGCGCGGTGCTGGGCGCGAGCCGGGCGGGCGCGGCATGAACAAGCAGGTCTTCTGGAACGAGTTCTACCGCGGCACCGCCGGCCCGCTCGCGACGGCGATGCTCGTATCGCTGGTCGCGGTGCTGTTCCTGCAACCGTGGTGGGCGGCCAGCTGGAACGACCTCGCCGTGGTCCTCCGCACCGATCTGATCTTCACCTGGCCGCTGGTGGCGACTGCCGGTGCCTGGGCCGCGGGCAGGGAGAACCGGCGCGGCACCGAGGAACTCCTGGCGACCGTGCCCCGGCCGAGTTGGCAGCCGTTCCTCGTGTCGTGGGCGGCTCTCACGCTGGGCGCGGTGCTCGGAATCGCGGCGGCTTGGGGAATCGCGGCGGTCTTCGTCTTCCCGATCGCCACCGGCAGCAGTGGCGACTGGATCGCGGCGCTGCTGGTGTGCATCCCCGCGCACGGCTCAGGAGCCGCGTTCGGCATGGTATTGGGCCGGCTCGTCCGGTGGCGGCTGATCGTCCTGCTGACCCCGGCGCTGGCATACCTGGCGTACCTGGCGGTCAGCTGGGCCAGCTTCGTGTTCGGGTACGACTCGCTGTTCACGATCCTGGCCTCCGCACAGGTTCCAGACGGGGCGATGTACTCGCTGTCGTCGAGCGCGCTGCAGGCGATGTGGTTCGCGGCGATCGCAGCGACTTTCCTCGCCCTGTCCGTGTCGCGTCCGCGGTGGCTCGTGCTGGGGCCGATGGCTCTCGTCGCGGCGCTGACGCTGCTGTTCGCGTCGATCCCGATGAAGCAGCACATCGTCGCCGACCCGGTGGCGATGCAGGAGGTGTGCACGACGCGCGGCCCGACGATCTGCCTCGCGCGCTACGAGGAGCACGTGCTCGATCAGCTCGCCGAGTTCGGCCAGCCGATGCTGGAGAAGCTCGGCGGTATCCCAGGTGCGCCAGAGGAGGTGCGGTTCAGAAGCGCGACGTACCCGGACGGGCCCTCGTACCTGCACAACACGACCGTCACCGGACGACTCGCGGATCCCGTGCAGGAGCGCGATTGGCTGGCGGGCATGTTGGTCGGCACGGTCCCGACCTGCGACGGCGAATCCTCCTACCGGGCTTTCCGGGTCGCCCGTGCCTGGCTGGTCGACGACGCGGAAGGCGCGACGCGGCTGCTCGGGAACGGCAGGGTCCCGGATCGGGAATGTATGACCGCCTATTACGCGGCACGCGTCGATTGCGACATCGATGCGACGTTGGCACTGCTGAACTATCGAACGTTCCGCCTGGTAGGCACTCGTGCGCGTTTTGGATCGCTATAGAGGCTGTTTTGGATGTGGTGACGTGCGGATGTGGTAACGCGGGCGTTTTGTATTTGAAGCGGCGCAGCCGCTTAGCCCACCTATGCAACTTGCACCGCCGCGGGTTCACGGTGCCCACCCCTCCGGGGTTCTTCCAGCGAGGACAGCCCCGACGTGGTGAATTGGCATTCATGATGTCGGGGATCCCACAGCGAGAAGACCGCGGTGACTCCTGCAGGGGGCCGCCACCCGCACCGCCACGCAAAACGTGTTCGGAAACAGGCTCTATAGCACTCCAAAACACGCACGAACTCTGACCAGCGCAAACCGACAACCACGAGGTTTCGTCCGGAATAGCCCGGCGGAACCACGAAAACCGCTCTGATCGGCCGGGAAATCCGATTCCGGCCGGTACCTCCGCGCGCCCAGAAAGGGGCCAGCGATGACGTTGACGATCGGTTCCAGGAAGCCCGCACAGCCGGCCGGAATCGCCCGGGAGCGCCTTTTCCCGCTGGCGGTGCGGCCGGTTCTGCTGATCGCCGCGGCCGTCGGGATCGCGTTGCTGTTGACCAGCCCGCGTTATGGCTACTTCGCCGACGA
>NZ_JBFAKG010000186.1:0-7234 GCF_040655595.1 Saccharopolyspora sp. NPDC050389 | reverse complement strand
ACGGCGTCTGGCACGCCGCACGCGGCGTAGCCCTCATGCGCAACCTCACCATGACCCACTGAACGCCGACCGCCACCTCACGGCCTGCGCTTCCCGGGACAGGATTTAGACCGATGTCGCGCAGTCCCTCGCCGACCGTGTCGGCCATCACTTTCTGATCTTCCGCCACCAGCACGCGCATAAGTAATCGGTACCACGGGCTAAACGAGAGCGGCAAGCGCGAGGCACACACGGGCAATTCGATCCGCCCGAACTCACATAAGGAAAAAATACGTCGTCGCTTAGCGCCCGTCTTCCATCGCGTCCAGCACAGTGGTTGTTGTTCCTTGGCGACCGCCCGGAACGCCCAAGACACAGCGGAGATCCTCAAATAAAGAACATTCGACTCAACCGGTCACTCGTTTTCGCGGGCCTCGCCGCCGCAGGCGTGCTCGCCGGCTCGTCGACCGCGCTTGCCGATGTGCCCGCGCCCGCCGTTCCGACCGTTCAGTGCCCGCTGCCCGGAACCGCGCCCGACCACGGCGTTCCGGCACCCAGCACCCCGGCACAGTCCACGCTGCCCATCAACGGCGACAGCCCGAGCGGAGCGCCCGGCGTCCTGCCGACCCCCGACGTCCCGAGCGGAGCGCCGGGCGTGCACCTCTGCGTCCTGCCGACCCCCGGCATCCCGAGCGGAGCGCCCGGCGTCCCGGCCTTGCCGGGCGACGCCTAAACGAGGCCTTCGCACGACGTACGTGAGGTGGCGCTCGTGCTTTCGCCACCGCCACTCCACGTACTCGATGTGTTCAAAGGGCGCCTAGCCCTCAGCGGGATCGGCGCCGAAATCGCGCCCGACATGGTCGGCGGTTACCCCATGCCTCGACGAGGTCGAGGCATGGGGTACTTCCTGTACGCCCACCAGTGGAAGCTCGCACCCAGGACCAGGACTTCCGCGTGGCCGGCCCGGGGTGCGGTCGGTCGGCGGCACGATCCCGGTGTCGGCGTAGAACCTGATGGCCTTCACCGCTGCTGATCAGCGCCTCTAGCCGACTTCTGGAACTCCACGGGCCAGGGTAGTGAACCACGGCGGCAGTGCGGTACCGCTGTGATTGCCTTGCCTATCCCGTTCCGCAGCGTCTTCAGTCGTCTCAGTCACGAGATCCCTGGTGGTTCCTCATTTCGGTGCGCTACAACGGGGCGCTCCGTTGTAGCGCTATGGGCACAACCGGGGGTCGAGCCGGGCAAATGCGCGCATGGTCGCCTCGTAGCGGTCAAAACGCTGGGTCACTGCCGACCCACCCAGCTCACGGTAGTCCAGAGCAACAGTTACCTGTGCGTCGCCCAGGGGCATGCCGGGCTGCAGATCGGCGTAGGTCATCGCGAACACCCGCAGCGGGACCTTGGACGTCACCGGCCGTTGCATGTCGTGCAGTCGCTCGAACTCGCTCACCAGCTCGCTGTAGAAGATCGCGGCCGCCCTCCCTGCCTGTGCCTGTCCTGCCGCGTAGTCGACGCCGTAGCCGCTGACCGTTACCTTGGGCAGCGGCGCGTCGTTGACCAGCCGCCACATCGCGGACCGCGCGACCCGGCGGGCGGCGCGACGCACGTTGGTCTGGTCGTCGCCGATGAGCCACACTGGGTCGATTTGATTGGTAGCGAGGTCGCTCAGCGGAATCGGCTCGGGCTGAACCGAGCCCGGAGGGAGCACCTCGCGGAAGTGACCGCCGTTTTCGACGACGCGGGCACTGCTAGCGTCCATGACAATTACGACATCGCTCGGGGCGATGATCCGCGGCCGGGACAGCCCGCGGTCCCAGCACTCCCGCATCTGGGACGCCGAGCTAATCGCGTTGGCCTGGGAGAAAGCGTCTCCGCTACAGCTGATCATAATCAGCTCGCCCACCTCGCCTGCGAGCCGGAACATCTGGCTGCCAGTGATCGCGTTCGCGCTCGGGGCCCCCGACAGCCGCACAATGTCTCCAAGGTGGTGGGGGCGATTTGTATTCATCCGGAACACAAACCCTAGGTTCTCCACGCTGTGGGATTCGAAAATCAACGTGCGGGCGGTATACGCACGGCTCGGACTGAGATACGGGATAGCGATGTCGAGCATTTCTTCGTCGGCGGCATCGCCTTCAGCATCGAGGACCCAGTAGATCCAGTTGTTCAGCGGCCGGTCCCGAATCGCGTTCAGCGACCAGAGTGCGCGTTCGAAGGCGCCCGTCGGGAAAAACTGGCCTCGCACGCCCAGCTTGGCGCTCGCCCGATCGTAACTCGCCAAGTGTTCGGGACCGGGCGCGATCGGGACGATCCGCGCCAAGCCTCCCCCGACCATGTTGAGGATTCCGTCCGCACCGAATTGCACTTCGCCCAGCGAGCCCCAGGTGGTCCGCGAGAAGCCAGCGGAGACGTAGCTGCGGGCGATCTCCTCGAGCCCGATGACCGGACGTTCGACGCCCAACCACACGAACGGTTCCTCGACGCCCTCGGCTCCGCTGCCCGCCCCCTTCTGCCCCATCGTGTCGCGGAGTTTGGGATCGTCGCCCAGATACCGGCCCAAGTCGCCGGGCCTCACGTCGTCGAGTGCCTTGCCGTCGGTGCGCAACCCCAGGTAGCCGAAGCCACTGTCATTGGGCCGAACGAAATAGAGGTATCCCCTCGGCGCCTTCACCTCCTGCTCCTGCCCGTCCAACTGGTAGGAAGAAAAATCCGTGCGGCTTGCCCAGGTCCGCACCTCGTTCAGTTTCGAGTCGTCGCCGACGTAGCGCACGAACTCGCCGAGGAGCTCACCAACGTTGTCGAGAATCTCCGCCGTTTGCAGGTCCCCGGCCCGCGGGACCGACACGAGCGTCTCCTTGCCGTCAGCGGAACGGAGGTAGACGTCGTTAAAAATATTTTCCTTCCGGAGCGCACCCGCGAAATCGAAACCAAGGCCGCCATAGTTGACCCGTACCTCGGTCACGTCCGTGTCGAGCAGCACCCGCCACCCCTTTTCGAGAAACGCCTGAAAGCCGGCGTGGCCCAGCACCAGCGCCCCGATCTCGGCACCCCCGAGATCCATGAGCACACCGTTGGACAGCACGACCCTGGCGGCACGCCCGCTGCCGGTCAACCGCACGACGAGCGTCTCCTTCGAAGTGGCGACGCGCTCGCGGGCGGGACGACGAAGGTCGAAGGTGATACCGTCCCCGAGCGCGTCGTATCGGACGTCGGAAAGCGTTAGTGCGGGGCCGGGGCTGAACCCGTGACCCTCCAGCAGAACACCGTCTTTGTTGTGCTCGCGCATTCCCTCGTGGTGGAAAGCCCTCCACGGCCCCGTCAACTGGCGGAGATGGCCGAGCATGGCGATGTTGAGCTCTTCACACCAACACACGTCATCATCGTTCTCAGTTTGCAAAAGCAGCGTGGGACGCACTAGTCCAGCAGTCATGCGCTGAAAATCCTCGCTGGCGGCGACCAGTTGCGCCATCACATGGGGCGGGACGACCACCCGACGATCGTCCTTCAACCGCACAAGGAACCCCGAGCCTTCCGTCTCCGAGTCGCCGTCCGCCTCTAGGTAGAGGCGGATCGTGCTGGTGTCGTTGGCCCAGTCCGCGACGACTTCGACGGTTTCGTTTGTGAAGTAGTCCACGCCTTCGAGCAGGCGTGTGCCGAGGTCGTTGTACTTGCTGACGTCGGCGGCGAGTTCTGCTGCGTCCTTGTTAGCTGCCATGGCCAGCACGTTGTGCTTGCCGTTGGCGTCCGCGAGCGGCAACCACGCGATGTCGTTGGCCACCCTGCGGCCGGCCAACGGCTCCCGCATATGGGCGGCCAACTCTCGGACGACCGCCAGCTCCCGGGTGAGCACCACAACGTCCGGCACCTCGAGCGGGTTCTCCCGCAACCTGTCCAGCAGCTCCGAGGCGATCCATGCCCGCGCTCGGAGATAAGGGTGAGACTCCGCAGGAAACGCTGCGAGGTGCCGGTGGATGAGCGCAAGTTCGTCGGCGAGCTGCCTCAGCGGGTCACCCTCCACACCCGACGTCCGAGGTCGCTTCGCCACCGGTTCCTCGGCGTCCGGCTCGTCTTCCTCGTCGCGTGGGCGCCTGCGGTCGGGCTCGGGTTGGTCGGTCGGCGCCTCCGGAACCGGCACAGTCGCCGGCTCCACGGCTGCGGCGGAGGCCTGCGTAACCACACTCGAGGACGGCACGGCGACGGTGGTGCCGAGTGCCCGCGCACGGTTCTCCAGCAACCACAGGTGGCGCGGCTTCACCGACGGCGGCGGGAGGTCGGTACGCCCCTTCTCCCGCAGCTCGTGCAGGTAGTGCTTCAGGTGCTCGGTGAACAAACCGTCGTCGGCGACGACCCGGTTCGAGCCCGCGCCGCGGAACACCCAGTCATCACCATGCTCATCGCGGCGGACGTACTCGTCATACAGGCCGTAGAAGTGCCCGACCTCGTGGGCCAGCGTGAACTCGTCGGCGTTCTCGGCCCAGCGCAGCATGTCCGTCTTGCCGCCCGCAGGCCCGACGGCGATGACCACGTGCGCGACAGGCGACGGATCGTGCAGCACCCGCATGTGCAAGCTGTCACCACTGGGCAGACGGTAGCCGGGGTCGTTGAAAAGCCGATCAAGACCCGCCTGCGCACGGTCGACGATTCGCCGCACGTCGATGCCACGGTCCACCTGAAACCGCAGCCGGACCGTATATTCCTGCACCCACTTGCCGGGCCGAACCTCGTAGCGGGCGTGGTCGTAAGCGATCGGGTGCCGCCACGACGAGATCCGCAGTGCCGGCGTGAGCGTCGCCGTCGTCGGCCCGACATCCTCCGCAGACACCCTGACCGGCACAGCGTCGTGCCGCGCGGCCTCGCGTTCCTCCTCGGTCACCGGGTCAGGATCAATCATCCACTCCGCGGTAGCGGCGGTGCTGTGCGCCCAACTCATGTCGTCAAGCACGTTGTGCCGCTTGGGCAGCCAGTCGTCGGCGGCAGTAATCTCCAACGGCTCAGCAAGGCGGCGTTCCGGACCGGTGGCGTCGAGCGTCTGGTGACCGGGACCGCGCAGCTCCCAGTCAACCCGCAGCTCCACGGTGCCAGACCGCAGCGCGGGCGCGGGCGTGATGGTCAGAGTGAGGCCCAGGTCGGCGACGGTCGTAGGCACACCCCGCACCCGGCTGGCATGCTCAATGATCCCACCGGCCAACACCTGCTCCACCGCAGCCGCAGATGTGGTATCGGCGGCGTGCAGGGTAACGACCGGAGAAGCAAAACCACGCCCCGCACGCACCACCGCCTGCTCCGCCAGATCCCGAGCGTGCGCCACCAACGCCCTCATCTGCGCCGGAGCGAGCCCGGCCCCAGCTACCTCAACGACGAGCTCGACACCATCGTGACGCAGCGGCTCGGCAACCAGGTCAGCCGGCACCTCCGGAACCGGCTCAACGATCCGAAGCTGCGCCTCAACCCGTTGAGCGGCGGAGTAAGTCCCGACCGTCGTGCTCGACTCATGTGGCTGTTCGTCCGGCACCGAGTCGAATACCGGCGACATGCCGCCGGAAGGCGTGTCGCTCGGACGCCGCTCCTGCTGACTCGCCCCCGTTGGGAACAACGTCGAGGAAAAGTGCGTACCAACCCGGGCACCACCGCTGGTGGCCAACGGCCAAACCGACCGGCTCGGCGCCGGGGCGCGCGTGGTGTCCGGGGTGACTGCCACAGGCGACGGTGGCGGTGCGGAAAACGACACGCCGACCTGGTCACCGCGGTCGTTGGTCCACGGCACCGCGCTCGTCGGCGCGTCCATCCAAACCGTCTCGGCAGCTGCGGGTGGCTGCGAAGCAGGCGGCGCCGCTCCAGGGCCGGGCAGTGGCGAGTCGCGTTCCAGCAGCAGCGTGTCCGGTGCTGCCGGTGAGCCTGGTGGGGGAGCGTCCGCCGCTGTCGACGGCGGCGTGTCTGGCTGGACCGCCCGGGTGCGCTGCGGACGTGTGTCTGGAAGGGTTGCGGCCGGCGTCCCCTCGGGAAGGGCCACGGTCGCAGCGGGGTGGGCAGTCGAGCCCGTGTTGTTCCCGGCTGGTTTCAGCCCGTTGGGAATGCTGGTGCCAGTGTCGTGCCGACCGGGCTGTGGTGCGTTTTCGGGTGTCGCGGGGCCAGTCAGGACACTGGGCAGTCCATCCTCGTCGGGAAGCTGGTGATCTGTGTCTGGGTGCTCCAACTTCCGCCCGGAGTACTCGGCGAGAATGATCTTAGTCGCCTTAGGCGAAAGCTCGCCGAGCGTTCCCCTCTGGCCATCCAGGAAGACGACGCCCTCGGGTCGGTTGATGACGTTGAAGACGTGGCCGATAGGTTCTTCGTTCTTAGGTGTTTCTTTCTCGACGTACACGATCGCACGAGACCCAAGCTGGGTCTTCTTCAGGTGCCTGATCACAGCGTCCCACGAATAAAACTGATTCCATTCGGTCGTATGGAAGTAGTTACGGATAGCGGTGCCCGTTTTTGCGGGTTGTGTCACCCATGGCGCCTTCGCGGCAATGTTGTCCATCGCTTTGTCGGTTGCCTCGATGCACTTCGCGCAGTTGTTGTTCGGCTTACTGTCCGAGAGGTGATCGTGGTACCACTCACGCAGCCTCGGCCGTAGCTTCCTGGGAACGTGGTCGTACCAGAGGAAATTGTCGGCATTGACGGACAGCAGATGCGGAAATTCCGACTTGATGTACCTGCGTGCCCACCGAGACGACACCGAGTCGGCATGGATCGCCGGCTCGCTCACCGCTTTGCTCTTCGCGGCAAGCCCGGACCAGGTATCCGTTGGCATGCCTGCGGGTTTGCCGGCGAATGGATGGTCGGCGCTCGCGGGGTAATCCAGGCCGCTAGGGTTTAGCCGAGCGATGTCGTCGTCGGACAGCGCGGTCCTGTGCTCCCGCGACGGCGACATGCCCGACACGGACTCTTCCTGCGTGTGAGCTGTTGTGCGACCGGCCGGTGAGCGAGGTTCCTCCAACGGGGGCTGTGATTCCTTCGGCGTCGCGGAACTCTCCGGGCCCGGGAAAGACTCGATCGCACCTTCGGCGATTTCATCCCCAGTCCCGAACAGGTCAGCACCTGTGAAACCGACTTGGTACTCGGCGGTGAGGTCGAGCCACGGCAGTTCCGAAATGTCCGTTACCGACGCTTCAGTGGCGGCGGGCACGTCGCCGATCGAGCCGTCGGCTCCCGCAGCGAAATCGGGCCACCAGCCCACCGCCTGCTCACCGACGTTTGACAGGTCAACACCAGC
>NZ_JBFAKG010000185.1:0-7397 GCF_040655595.1 Saccharopolyspora sp. NPDC050389 | reverse complement strand
GGCGAGCAGAGCCAGGGCGATGCCGGTGGTCCGCCGGGAGAGTCCGCGGTCGTTCAGGCGGCCCGCCGCGGTAACCGGGCTCCAGCCCGGTTACGCACTCACGATCGGTCAGTAGGTCAGGCCGTAGCCGTAGGGGAACAGGGGCTCCTGGCCGTCCCCGTCGTTGATCGGCTGCTGGTCCGCGCCGGCCATCCAGGTCATCGGCAGGGTCCCGGTCGGGTCGTGGTCGCCGAAGAGGACGTCGGCCACGCCCGCACCCTCGGTGCCGGGCAGCCAGGCCGCCAGGAGCGCGTCCCAGTTCGGCAGGTCCGCCGCGACGTCCAGCGGGCGGCCCGACACGGTCACCACGATCACCGGCACCCCGGATTCCTGGAGCCGGGCCAGCGTCGCCTCGTCCTCGTCGTCCAGGCCCATGCCCTCCGGGCGGTCGCCTTCGCCTTCGGCGTAGGGGGTTTCGCCGACCACCGCGATCGCCGCCCGGTAGCTGCCGTCGATTCCGTTGCCGCTGCGGTCGTAGGTCACCTCGGTGCCGGGCGAGACCGCCTGCTGGATTCCTTGCAGGATCGTGGTTCCCGGCGTGATCGGGCCGCTGCTGCCCTGCCAGCTGATCGTCCAGCCGCCGCTCTGGTTGCCGATGTCGTCGGCGTTCTTGCCCGCGACGAAGATCTTGCCGCCGTCCTTCGCCAGCGGCAGCACGTTTCCGTCGTTCTTCAGCAGCACCTGCGATTCGCGGACCGCCTCGCGGGCGAGTTCGCGGTGCTCGGCGCTGCCGACGGTTCCGGTGAGGCTGCGGTCGGTGAACGGCCGCTCGAACAGGCCGAGCTCGAACTTCTTCGTCAGGATGCGGCGGTTGGCGTCGTCGATGCGCGACATCGGCACCCGGTCGGCCTCGACCTCGGCGCGCAGCAGGTCCATGAACTTCTGGTACTCGTGCGGCACCATGATCATGTCCAGCCCGGCGTTGACCGAATCGCGCACCTCGTCGGCGGTGAAGCCCTCCTCGCCGTCGATCTTGTCGATCGCCTGCCAGTCCGACACGACGAATCCGGTGAAGCCCAGCTCGCCCTTGAGCACGTCGTTGATCAGGTAGTCGCCGGTGTGCATCTTGACGCCGTTCCAGCTGCTGTAGGAGATCATCACCGAGCCGGCGCCGCGCTCGATCGCGGCCTGGAACGGCGGCAGGTGCACCGCGCGCAGCTCCGCCTCGTCGATCTCGGTGTTGCCCTGGTCGTCGCCGCCGGTCGTGCCGCCGTCCCCGACGTAGTGCTTCGCGGTGGCCAGCACGGACGCCGGACCGTCCAGAGTGGCCCCCTGCAGGCCGGTCACGGCAGAGGCCATCGCCGTGGGCCGCTCCGGGGTTTCGCCGAACGACTCGTAGGTGCGTCCCCAGCGGTCGTTGCGCGCCACGCACAGGCACGGCGCGAAGTCCCAGTCGATGCCGGTGCCCGCGACTTCCTCGGCGGTGGCCCGGCCGATGCGTTCGACCAGCTCCGGGTCGTTGGTGGCGCCGAGCCCGATGTTGTGCGGGAAGATCGTCGCGCCGTGCACGTTGTTGTGCCCGTGCACCGCGTCGACGCCGTAGATGATCGGAATGCCCAGCGGGGTGGCGATGGCCGCGCGCTGGTAGGCGTCGTACATGTCCGCCCAGGCTTCCGCGGTGTTCGGCGTCGGCGCCGATCCGCCGCCGCTGAGGATCGATCCGATGCCGGCGGCCGCCGCGGTGCCGGGGTCGGCGGCCAGCCGTTCGGCCTGCGTCATCTGGCCTATCTTGTCCTGCAACGACATTCGCGCCATCAGGTCGTCCACCCGGTCGGCGACCGGACGCGTCGCGTCGCGGTAGGCGGGCGGTGCCGCGGCCACGGCGGGGGTGACGGCGGCGGTGCAGGCCACCGCGGCGAGCACCAGCGCGAGCCGCGATCGGGTCGTGCCTAACCAACGGGTCATGCCGTTCTCCTCTGCGTTCGGAAATCATCCGGGCGGGGCGGAACTGCGAAACCGGTGCACTCTGCCGTTGAGCGAGGAAGGGCCATCAGACGAGCAGGCGAATATGTTGCAGGCGGCAACATACCACCGGAGCCCGCCCCGGGAGGGCGGGCTACATCGATCAAGTCTCGGCACTGCATCGATCAGGTCAACTTCTCGGTTCTTGGTGTTGTGTCATAAGTTGTTTGTCGCAACGTTTGGTTTTGCACGATTTCGTTCGGGAGTGGGGAAGGCTTCTCGATGGGGAGAACGCCCGCGGCGCTGATCGCGATGGCCTGCAGCATCGGGCTGTTGCTGATGGCGTGCGGGAACAACAGCCTGCCGGAACCGGATGCCGACGCGGCCGCGCCGGGCCCCGGCGGCCCGCGGGTCGGCGTGATCCTGCCGGACACCGCGACTTCCGCGCGCTGGGCGCACTTCGACCAGCCGATGCTGCAGGCGGCGCTGCGCCGGGAAGGCCTGACGCCGATCGTGCAGAACGCGCAGGGCGACGCGCAGAAGTTCGCCCAGATCGCCGACGGCATGCTCAGCCAACGGGTGCAGGTGCTGATCATCGCCGCGCCCAGCGGCGACGCCGGGGCCACCGTCGAGCAGAAGGCCGAGCAGCTGGGCGTGCCGGTGATCGACTACGACCGGCTCAACGTCGGCGGTAGCGCCGACTACTACGTCAGCTTCGACCACGAGATGGTCGGCGAACTGCAGGCCCGGGCGCTCGCGACGGCGATGCGAGACAAGCCCGGCGGGCAGGTGATCGAGATCGGCGGCGCCTCGACCGACCACAACGCGACGCTGGTGCACCGCGGTCAATCCGCGGAGCTCGGCCCCCGCTACGCGGCTGGCGAGCTGAGGCTGGCGAGCAGCCGGTTCGTCGACGGCTGGGACAACCAGGCCGGCGGCCAGGTCTTCGAGCAGCTGCTGACGGCCAACGGCGGCCGGGTGGACGGCGTCCTGGCCGCCAACGACGGCCTCGCCTCGGCGGTGATCACCGTGCTGCAGAAGTACGGCCTGGCCGGTGCGGTCCCGGTCACCGGCCAGGACATGACCGTCGACGGCCTGCGCGCGATCCTGCAGGGCTACCAGTCGTCCACGGTGTTCAAGCCGATCCGCGACGAGGCATCGGTGGCGGCGGAGCTTGCCGCGGCGCTCGCCCGTGGCGACACCGCGGCCGCCGACGCGCTGGCCCACCAGCGAACGCCCGATCCGGCCGGTGGCCGCGAGGTCAAGTCGGTACTGCTGGCGCCGCAGCTGATCACGCGGGACAACATCAAGTCGGTGCTCGGCCCCGGGCACGTCCGGGCCGAGGAGATCTGCGGCGGCGAGCTGGCGGGCACGTGCCGCCAGCTCGGCATCGCCTGACGTCTTAGAGGTGATTTCTTCAATGGGCTTGCTTTGCGGTGCGGGTGGCGGCCCCCCTGCGGGAATTGCAGACGCCGTCTGGACTGTGGGATCCCCGACTTGTGCATGTCCAACCCGCGGCATCGGGGCTGTCCTCGCCAGACGACGTCTGAGAACCCGCGGCGGTGCAAGTTGAGTCCCACACCGCATGCGGCTGACGCCGCATCCTGAAAGAACCCGTTAGAGGGAGGGCGAGTGCACGAGCCGATCCTGGCGCTGCGCCGGGTCAACAAGAGCTTCGGCCCGGTCCGCGCGCTGCGGGAGGTGGACTTCACCGTGCGCGCCGGCGAGGTCACCGCGCTGATCGGCGACAACGGCGCCGGGAAGTCCACATTGGTCAAATGCATCGCGGGCATGCACCGCTTCGACGGCGGCGAGGTGCTCTTCGAGGGCCGCCCCGTGCAGATCCAGCGGCCCAGCGACGCCGCCGCGCTGGGCATCGAGATCGTCTACCAGGACCTCGCGCTGTGCGACGACCTCGACGTCGTGCAGAACATGTTCCTCGGCCGCGAGCGGGGCCCGTCGATGCTGCTCGACGACACCGCCATGGAGCTGGCCGCGAGGCGCACCTTGCGCTCCCTGTCGGTGCGCACCGTCGGTTCGGTGCGCGCGAAGGTCGGCTCGCTCTCCGGCGGTCAGCGGCAGACCGTCGCCATCGCCAAGGCCGTGCTGTGGAACAGCAAGGTGGTGGTCCTCGACGAACCCACCGCCGCGCTCGGCGTCGCGCAGACCCGGCAGGTCCTCGACCTCATCCGCCGCCTGGCCGATCAGGGCCTCGGCGTGGTGCTGATCAGCCACAACATGACCGACGTGTTCGAGGTCGCCGACCGCATCGCCACCCTCTACCTGGGGCGCATGGCCGCCGAACTGCCCGTCCGAGAGCTGACCCACGGCCAGGTCGTCGAGCTGATGACGGCCGGCCGCTCCGGCGACCTCGGCATCGCCCGACCCGCCGCGGTCTGAGATTTGCGAGGAACGCCAATGACGAACAGCCCGACCGGCGCGGCCGAACCGGCGCTGCGCATCGCCGACTTCGGCATCGACACGACCTCGCGCGCCACCGGCGAGGCCCTGCGCGACTACGTCGGCAAGATCCGCCGCGGTGATCTCGGCGCGTTACCGGCGCTGGTGATGCTGGCCGTGCTGCTGGTGCTGTTCACCGCCCTGTCCGAGGACTTCCTGACGCTCAACAACCTGGCCAACCTGCTGCACCAGGGCGCGGGGCAGGCGATCCTCGCGATGGGCATCGTCTACGTGCTGCTGATCGGCGAGATCGACCTGTCCGCCGGAACGGCCTCCGGCGTGGCGGCGTCGGTGCTCGCACTGCACTTCCAGCAGGACGGGAACCTGCTCGGCGCGATGGGCGGCTCGGTGTTCTACGCCTTCGTGCTGGGGCTCGCGGCCGCGACGTTGCTGGCGCTGCTGCTGCGGATCTGGCTCGGTGCCGGGCTTTCCGCGTTGGCGCTGGTGCTCGTGGTCGCCGGAATGGGCGCGAACCCGTGGCTGGAGATGCTGCTGGCGGTGTGCGTCGGCGCGGCGATCGGGTGCGTGACCGGATTCGCGGTCTCGAAGGTTCGCATCCCGTCGTTCATCGTGACGCTGGGGCTGTTCATCACCTGGTCCGGCGTGGTGCTCCAGCTGGTCGGCCCGGGCGGCACGATCTCGATCCGCCAGAGCCCGAAGCTGTTCGCCGTCGCCAACGGCAGCCTCGGCGTGCCGGGCAGCTGGCTGCTGTTCCTGGTGACCGGGGCCGGATACGCCGCCGTGGTGGGCTACCGGCACCTGACCAGGCTCCGGCACGGGCTCGTCGCGCAGCCGACGGTGCTGGTCGTGGCAAAGGTGGGCGCCGTCCTCGGCTGCGGCGGCGTCGCGACGTACCTGCTGACCCTGAACCGCTCGCCGCACCCGGAGCTGGCGTCGATCCGCGGCGTGCCCTACGTGGTGCCGATCATCCTGGTGCTGCTGATCGCCGGCACGTACGTGCTGGACCGCACCCGCTTCGGCAGGCATCTCCGCGCCGTCGGCAACAACCGGGACGCCGCGCACCGGGCCGGGGTGAACGTCGCCAAGATCCGGATGAGCGCGTTCATCATCTGCTCCTCGGTCGCGGCGCTGGGCGCCATCGTCTACACCTCGAAGGTCGGCTCGGTCGACGGCAGCGCGGGCAACGGCAACCTGGTGCTGTTCGCGGTCGGCGCGGCCGTCATCGGCGGCACGTCGCTGTTCGGCGGGAAGGGCCGGCTGCAGGACGCGGTCCTCGGCGGCGCGGTGCTCGCCACGGTCCAGAACGGCCTGAACCTGCTCGGCTTCGCCGCCGCGCCGGTGAACATAATCACCGGCCTGGTCCTGGTGGCCGCCGCCGGCGTGGACGCGTTGTCCCGGCGGCGTTCGACGGCGCAGCATGAAAGCTGAGCCGGGGAGCACGTTGCGCAGCGCAAGTGTCCGCTGTGCTACAGCTTGTCCCGGCGGAGAAGCCCGAAGCAGGCGGAGGAAGCGGCCGAGTTGACCACGACACCAACCGCGGGAGCGCGGCCCGACGAGGTGCGCCAGCACAACCGGGCCGTACTGCTGCGTCGGCTGCACATCGGCGGGCCGTGCACCAGAGCCGCGCTGGCCACCGAGATGGGGCTCAACCGCAGCACCATCAAGGCGCTGGTCGACGAACTGGTCAAGGACGGGCTCGTGGTGGAGCGGGTGCCCGCTCAGCGCAGCGGCGCCGGCCGGCCTTCGCTGCTGGTGCTGCCGCAGCCGCACGCGGCGGTCACGCTGGCGGTGGACATCCGGGTCGAGCAGGTGGCGATGGCGCTGATCGGGCTCGGCGGCGAGATCCTCAACCGGTGCAGCTGGAGCCTGCGCCCGACCACCCGGAATCCGCGCGAGGTCTTCACCAAGATCGTCGACAACAGCGCGGTGCTCATCGAAGAGGCCGGCGTCGACGTCGTGGCGGTCGGTGCCTCGGCGCCCGGCGTGGTGCGCCGCGCGGACGGGATGGTGCGCGAGGCTCCGAACCTGCACTGGACCGAAGTGCCGCTCGGCGACTGGCTTTCCAAGGCGCTGGGCGGTCGGCGGGTGGAGGTCGGCAACGACGCGGAGCTCAGCGCGCTCGCCGAACACCTGCGCGGGGCGGCGCGCGGCGCGACCGACGCCGTCTTCGTCGGGGCCGATGTCGGCGTCGGCGGCGGGGTGATCTCCGGTGGCATGCCGCTGCGCGGCAGCGGCGGCTACGTCGGGGAGCTCGGCCACATGGTGGTGCGGCCGGACGGGCACGAATGCTATTGCGGCAGCAGGGGATGCTGGGAGACCGAGGTGGGGGAGCGGGCCCTGAGCCGGGCGCTGGACCTGCCGGAGGACTCGCCGCGCGGCGTCGTCGTCGCCGAGCTGCACGCCCTGGCGCAGCAGCCGGACGAGGTGTTGCAGCGGCTCGGGGAGTTCGGCGAGTGGCTGGCGATCGGACTGTGCAATGTGGTCAACCTGCTGTGCCCGCAGCTGGTGGTGCTCGGCGACCTGTTCACCGCGCTGCCCCGCACGCTGATCGACCACGTCGGCAAGCTGGTCACCGAGCGCAGCCTGGTCAGCCGCGCGATGGGCGGCACCAAGCTGGTCACGTCCTCGCTGGGCGCGGACGGCAAGCTGCTCGGCGCCGCCGAGCTGGCCTTCGAGCAGGTCCTGGCCAGCCGCTGAGCCGATCGGCCGAAACCGTTGCCCCGGTTGGGAAACACGCACATTGCGATGCGGTTACGCCCGGGGGCGACGCCACCTCCCGGTGATAAGTTGCTGTGGACAACATATTGACCGGGATCGACCTCGACCTCGACCCGGCCGGGCACATCTTCGCGTCCTGCGTTCTCGGCGCGCCACGCCGACGCTCCTGCGAAAAGAGGGACCACTTTGTTCACTGGGAGATGGGCCGGCACCCAGGTGCTGGCTCAGGGTCAGCTGCTGGATGCCAACGCGGTGGATTTTGCGTTGTTGGCGTTGTATTTCGTTTTTGTGCTGGGTATTGGTTATCTGGCGCGGCG
>NZ_JBFAKG010000184.1:0-7760 GCF_040655595.1 Saccharopolyspora sp. NPDC050389 | reverse complement strand
ACCTCGCCGACTACAAGGTTCGCCGCAGGCCCATCCTCGCCGGGCTCACCAGCGAGTACGAAATCGCCTCTTGAGGCCGCCCACCACCCAGATTGACCCAAAATCCAATATTCGAGCCCCACACGGAGACCGACTCAGCCTGCTGACGCAGGGTGATTCCGTTCTCGCGGTAGCGAACATGGAGACGGGCGAGGTTGGATTCGGCGACCCCGGGCAGGCTGGAACCAAGTGTGTCGATCAGCGCGTGAGGTTCCACAGCACATCCTCTGCTTCTTCAAGCATTCGTTGCCGCAGTTGCGCATCGCTGCGTCGTGTCCGGTCCTGGCGAGCGGCCTTCTCCAGCTCGGCGGCGATCTCGCCGGCTTCACTCACCAGACCGAGCACGCGAGCGGTGCGAGCCCGCGCTCGTGGTTGTCGAAGGCACGGTATTGCCGTTGGTATTCCACCAAATCCACGGGTCTTCCTCCTGAAAACGGCGACATATTCTGGCGCAGGGGACGAGGTCAGCAGTGTTAGCTGGGCGGATGGCTGATGAGCCATTCGGCGCGAGAGCGTGCTGCGGGTCTACGGGCGGGCCAAGCAGGGCGCGCAGATCGGCCGGTTCAAAGGAATCCGCACACTGCATCCATTACTGGCGACAATCTCCACACCGGGCTTAGTGACACCTGACCATTGAGCCGAGGGCCAACCGCACAGGCGTTGATCGGGCCAGTTCACGCCAACCGCTGCGCAGCTCCGCCCAACGAATGTCCATTGTAGACCAGGTCGACAGTGGGGGTGACGGAGTGGCAGGTAACTGCCACCCCTCCGGAGCGCCGTTCGGCGACACGCGTAGCGGTGGCAACTTGCTGTCCAAGGCTTGTGTCCAAGATCGCGATCTACCTACATTCTGCACGTCTCGCAGGAAATCCGGAAGAAGCGGGAAGAGCGGCACCCGAAGTCCGCGCGGGGAAGGGCCTGAGAACGACCAGCCCCGTCGCGGAGCCCGGCGCGCCGATCAGGATCGTGCAGCCGGTCAGCGGGGCCGAACCCGGGCCCGCCCGGATGACATGTGCAAAGTGTGATCAACAGTGCTCGCCGCCGCTGTCCCCGGACCAGATCCCGGAGATGGCCGACGTCCTCGCGCGTGGGGCCAGGCATGGACGCGGTGATGCGGAGGCAGTCGTCGCAAGGTCCCGACAAGTCACCCCCGTGGAGCCCAGAATGAGCAGTGAATCAACGATCGACGTAGTCCGGCAGCAGTTGGGTGAAGGGCGCTTTGTGGTGCTGGAGCACAAGGCCACCAACCCGTCCAGCAAGAAAGACCGCGCGGCGACCAGCGAGGTGTGGCTGGTACGTCCGGACGGTCACCTGGCGTGGCGTGGTGAGCCCGAGTCGCCGGGCCTCGGCCAATGACTGGAAGGCATGCTGCGGTACGGCTGCGCGAACAAGTGATGCCGCAAGCCGATGAGGCGGCCCTCGTGCCGGACGTCCCCGGTGCGGCCGTGGCTTGATCCTTAACCTGTGACGCTGGTAGTGCCGACCCGGTTGATCACGATACCAGCCCTTGGTTGATCATTCCTCTTTTCGAAGAAGGAAGATCGATCCAAGGGCTGCGATGGTTGGTGTGCATGATCCCGATCGCGGGTGGAGTTCGGGGAGTTGGCCGGGTTCCGCCAGGACCCTACGAGTGTCCGACAGCTCGGGCGGATGCCGACGACACTCGCGGGCCCACGGCTGACCCGACGTGCGGCCCGAGGCGACCACTACGGGCCGCTGCCGATCACCGAAGGCACAGTGATCCGGCTGACTGGCCATCACCTGCCCAGCAGTGGGAAAGAGATCCGCGCGGATTTGGTAGTCCAAAGTAGACGCTGCCGAGGATGGTCCCGACCGCTGGACCGCCACCCACACCAACTCCGGCACGCCCGGTCCCTGACCGCGGACCTGCGGCGGACGTGGGAAAAGCCTGCCCCACCCGAGCGGCTCACCCCCTCCCGCAACCGACACGGGTTTCGGAACCTCCGTGCGAAGTCCCAACCCCGTCGCATTTCCCATTCACATCGACCCACCGGGAAGGCGCCAAGTCCCCGCACTCGACAGACCATTTCCGATTCCGGAGATCGCTGGAGAAAACAGTGACCGAAGCCGATTCCACATCCACCTTCCCCGAAGCGCGCACCTGCCCCTACCAGCCGCCGAGCACGTACCGCGAATTTCAGCAGCGCGGCCCGCTGTGCCGGGTCGAGCAGTACGACGGCGCGATGGCGTGGGTCGTCACGCGTTACGACACGGCCCGCCGACTGTTGGCCGACCACCGCCTTTCCGCCGACCGGACCCGTCCGGGCTTTCCGCTCCTATCCGCCCGCTTCGAAGCGGTTCGCGAGCAACAACCGCGGCTGCCGCTCGTGGCGATGGACCCGCCGGAGCACGGCGTGTACCGCCGAATGGTGCTCAAGGAATTCACCGTGAAGCGAGTCCGCGAATTGCGCCCTGCCCTGGAGCGGATCGCGCGTCGATTCGCCGACGACCTGGTCGACGCCGGACCGCCGGCCGACCTGGTGCCGACGTTCGCCATGCCAGTGCCGTCGATGGTCATCTGCGAGGTGCTCGGCGTGCCGTTCGACGACCACGACTTCTTCCGGGACGTCGGCCAGCGCATGGCGGAAAGCGCCGACCCGGAGGACATCGCCGCCGCGCGCGGTGAAATGGTCGAGTACCTCGACGGGCTGGTCACCGCACGGCAGGGCGAGCCGGGCCCCGGCCTGATCAGCCGACTGGTCACCGAGCGCCTCGCCAGGGGCGAGCTGGACCGCGAAGACGTCGTGGCGATGGCCGAGTTCCTGCTGGTCGCCGGACACGAGACCACGGCGTCGATGATCTCGCTGAGCGTCCTCACCCTGCTGGAGCACCCCGAGCAGCTCGCCATCCTGCGGTCCGATCCGAGCGCGATGCCGTCCGCGGTGGAGGAGCTGCTGCGCTACCTCTCGGTCGCGGACCTCGCCGGTGTGCGAGTCGCCGTCGACGACATCGAGGTCGACGGCCGGCTGATCAGGGCCGGCGACGGCGTGATCGTGCCGAACGCGCTGGCCAACCGGGATCCGCACGCCTTCGCCGACCCGGACACCTTCGACATCCGGCGTGAAGCGCGGCACCACGTCGGGTTCGGCTTCGGCGTGCACCAGTGCCTCGGCCAGAACCTGGCGCGGGCGGAGCTGGAGATCGCGCTGTCCGTCCTGCTGGAACGGCTGCCCACGCTCTCGCTCGCCGTCGACGACGTACGGGAGTTGCCGGTGCGGGCCGCGACCACGATCCAGGGGATCAACAAGCTGCCGATCACTTGGTGATCAGGTCGATCAGGTCGATCAGGTCGGCCTCTTGCCGAACAACCCATCGAGTCGACTCGCCACGACCGGCCCGATTTGGGACAGCGCCTCGGGTTTCATAAGGTAGTCGTGTTCGCTGTCGATCTCGTGAACCTCGATCTGACCGTTGACGCACGGGATCCACGCTTGCCGAGCACGCCACGGCTCGGGCGCACCGCCTCCCCGTTCGCCGACGGCGACGAACAACAACAGGTCACCGTGGAACCGGCCGGGACGGTACTGCCTGATGGCTCGCTCGTGCCGCGCGTGGCTCCGGCAAAGGCGGTCGAGGATCTGTTCGTCGAGGACGAACGCGGCCGATTCGTCCGCGCCGATGACGTCGATGAACATGTCGCGGACATCGCGGTCCGCTGCGGGTGGCGGCAGTTCTCGCTGGCCGGTCGGCGCCGGGAACGAATCGAGCAACGCGAGCAGTTCGACCTCGCCGCCTTCGTCCTCGATCATCGTGGCGACGGCGTGCGCGATGATGCCGCCGAACGACCAGCCGAGCAACCGGTACGGTCCAGTCGGCTGCACGGCTCGGATGCGCGCCAGGTAATCGGACGCCATTTCCTCGACGCCGATTGGACCGGAACGATCTTCGGTCAGGTCCCGGGCTTGCAGGCCGTACACCGGTTGTTCGGGGTCGAGGTGCGGAAGCAGCCCGGCGTACGGCCAGCTGATCCCGCCGGCCGGGTGGACGCAGAACAGCGGCCGGCGGCTGCCGGTCGTGCGCAGCGGCAGGAGAACATCCAGGCCGCTACCGATGTCTCCCGAATCCAGCCGGCGGCTCAGGTCCGCCGCTGTCGGCGCCTCGAAGAGCGCCCCCACGCCCAAAGCCACGTCGAAGTCCTTGCGGATGCGGGACACCAGCCGGGTGGCGAGCAGGGAATGCCCGCCTAGGTCGAAGAAATTGTCGTCGACGCCGACACGCTCGACGCCCAGTACTTGGGCGAACAGGTCGCACAGGAGCACTTCGGTGCGGGTGCGCGGCGGCCTCGACCGGCCACCGCCGGTGAACGTGGGTGCCGGCAGCGCTTTGCGGTCCAACTTGCCGTTCGCCGTGACCGGCAACTCCTCCAACGCCACCACGGCGGCCGGTACCATGTACTCCGGCAAGAACTCGCGCGCGAACCGCCGGACCTCGTCACCGTCGACCTGGGCCCCCGCGGCGGGCACCACGAACGCCACCAGTCGTTTGTCGCCCGGCCGATCCTCGCGGACGACCACTGCGGCCCGGGCGATTCCGGGATGCGCGGCAAGGGTGTTCTCGATTTCGCCGGGCTCGATGCGGAAGCCCCGCACCTTCACCTGGTCGTCGGCCCGCACCATGTACTCCAGTTCGCCGTCATGGTTCCACCGCACGAGGTCCCCGGTCCGGTACATCCGGCTACCCACCGGATCTCCCGGCTTGGTGAAGGGGTTCGCCACGAACCGTTCCGCGGTGAGTCCCGGGCGGGCCCAGTAACCGCGCGCCAATCCCGTGCCGCCCACGTAAAGCTCCCCGACCACGCCCGGCGGGGTCGGCCGCAACCAGCGATCCAGCACATACACCCGCGTGTTGGCGATCGGGCCACCGATCGATGGCGGTCGCGTGTCGTCGCACCAGGCCAACGTCGACCAGATGGTCGTCTCCGTCGGGCCGTAGACGTTCACGACTCGACCGCCGGTCGCATGCATTTCGGCGACGAGCTCGGTGGGCAGTGGTTCGCCACCGGACAACATCGTGAGGTTCTCGAAATTCGCGCCGCAGAAACCGATCAGTCCTTGCCACAACGAGGGCGTGGCCTGCACGATCGAGACTTCTTCCTGCTCAATCAGGGTGGTCAGCAGCGCCGGATCGCGAACCGTCCCGTCGTCGGCGACCACGACGGTGGCGCCGGCCAGGAGCGGGCCGAGCAGTTCCAGGGCGGCGATGTCGAACGAGAGCGTTGTGACCGCCAACCAGCGGTCCGACTCGTCGAGCCGCAACGCCTCGCCCATGCCGAGCAGCAGGTTCCGCAGGGCCAGCTCGGGGACGACCACGCCCTTGGGCTTCCCGCTGGACCCGGACGTGTAGATGACGTACGCGGGGTGCAGCGGATGTGGGGCAGCCGGGCGGTCCGCGTCGGTGAGGTCCGTTGCCGGTAGCCGGTAGAGCGAGTCCCACACCTCGCCGTCATCCAGCACGACCAGCGGTCGGGAAACCCCGGGCAGTCGTCGGGCCGTGTCAGCGGTGGTCAACACGATCGCCGGGTCGGCGTCGTCGAGCACGTGCCCGATGCGTTCCCCAGGATGGGCCGGGTCGATCGGCAGGTAGGCGCCACCGGTCTTCAGCACGGCCAGCAGGGCGACCACCATCTCCGCCGTGCGCGGCATCGCCAGGGCGACCACGCGCTCCGGGCCCGCGCCCAGGCCGATGAGGTGGCGGGCGAGCCGATTCGCGCGCGAGTTCAACTCCGCGTAGGTCAGCCTCGCCATGCCGGACACGACCGCCTCGGCGCTCGCGGACTTGCCGGCCTGGGCCTCGAACAACGCGAACACCGACGACTCCGGTGGCAGGTCCGCCTCGGTGGCGTTGCACTCGACCAACAACCGTTCCCTTTCGGCCGCGGTGACCGCATCGATGTCCGCAACGTTCCGATCCGGGTCGTCGGCCACCATCCGCAACAGCGCGTGGAGCCGGTCCAGCAAGACCTCGATCGCCGGTCGGTCGAAGACGTCCGACCGGTAGTCCAAGCGCAGTTCCAAACGCCGCCCCGGCACGACGACGAGGCTGAGCGGGTAGTGCGTGGTGGTGTGGCTGTGCGCGTCAGCAACCCGCAACCCACCCACCGAGTCGAGCATGGTCGGATCGACCGGGAAGTTCTCAAACAGGACCAGGCTGTCGAAGAGTCCACTGTGTCCGGTCAGCCGGTGGATGTCGCTGAGTCCCAGGTGTTCGTGCTGCGTCATCCGCAGCTGGTCTTCCTGCACCCTGGAGAGCAGCGCGGAAACGGATTCGCCCGCCTTGATGCGGACGCGAACCGGCAGGGTGTTGACGAACAGGCCGACCATGCCCTCGATGCCCGGCAACTCCGGTGGCCGTCCGGCGACGGTGGCACCGAAGACCACGTCGTCGCTGCCGGTCAACTGCCCCAACAGCAGCGCCCACGCGCCGCGGACGAACGTGTTGAGCGTCCAGCCGCGGCGCCGTGCGAGGGCCGTCATCGATTCGGTCAGCTCCGGCGGCAGTTCGAACGTGACCTGGTGACGTCGCGGCTGCGCTCGAACGACCTCCGCGTTCGGCGCGATGCGGGTCGGCGCCTCCAGTCCGCGCAGCATCTGCCGCCACGCGGCCGCCGCCGCCGGTCTGTCCTGCGCGGCTTGCCACGCCAGGAAATCCCGGTACGGGGTGGCCGGCGGCAGCCCGTCCTCTTCGCCGTGCTCGTAGAGGTGGAACAGATCGCGCAGCAGCACGGGCATCGACCAGCCATCCAGCAGGAGGTGGTGGTTGGTGAGCGCCAGGAGGTGGGACTGTTCGCCGAGGCGGATCAGCGTGAACCGCAGGAGCGGGGGCGCGGCCGGGTCGAACCGGTGCGACCGCTCCGCATCCAGGAGCCGCGCCGACTCGGCCCGCCGCTCGTCGGCAGCGAGGTGCCGGAGGTCGATTTCCTGCCAGGGCAACGCCACGGAACCAGGCACGACCTGGACCGGGCGTTCGACGTCGTCGCACCAGAAGGCGGCGCGGAGATTCGGGTGGCGCCGCAGCAGTGCTTCCGCGGCATTGCGCAGTGCCTCGGGCTCCAACGACCCGGCCAGCTCCAGGGACAGCTGGACCACGTAGTCGTCGGAGTTGTGCTCGTCGTACAGCGCGTGGAAGAGCAACCCTTCCTGCAGCGGTGTGACCGGCAGGATCTGGGCTGCCCCGCGCTCGCCGAGCCGCGAGTGCTCGGCCTGCACCCGGGCGATCTCGTCCGCGGTCAGGTCGACCAGGAGCGGTTGCGGTTCCGCTGCCGGGGGCACCGACGGATCCTGCGGCGCGGCTGCCCGAGCCAACGCGGCCACGGATTTGTGCTGGAACACGTCTTGCACGGTCATCGGTATCCCGGCCGCCTTGGCCCGGCTGACCAGTTGTACGGAGGAGATGCTGTCGCCGCCCAGGTCGAAGAAGTTGTCGTCCACCCCGACCGTTGCGACGTCGAGCACCTGGCCGAACAGACCGCACAGTTCCGCTTCGAGCGGTGTCCGCGGGCCGCGCCCCGCAGCGGACTTCGCGAAGTCCGGTTTCGGCAGTGATTTCCGGTTCAGCTTTCCGCTCGCCGTCATCGGCAACCGGACCAACGCGACCACGGCGGCCGGGACCATGAACTCCGGCAGCTTCGCGCGGACGAAATCCCGTACCTGGCCGACGTCCGGCTCATCGCCCGAACTGGGCACGACGTACGCGACCAGCCG
>NZ_JBFAKG010000183.1:0-8456 GCF_040655595.1 Saccharopolyspora sp. NPDC050389 | reverse complement strand
ACCTCACCATGACCCACTGAACGCCGACCGCCACCTCACGGCCTGCGCTTCCCTTGCACACCACCAATATTTGATCATTACGGGACAGGTTTTAGACGCGCGTATGCGCGTGCTTCATCCGCGTTCTTTGCATCGGTGAACTCCGGCCAGCGCTTGGATCTGGGTGCACGGGAGTGGATATGCAATGACGGACTCACGCGGTTGTAGATGCTCGGACGGACATCGGCCAAGATGGGCGACCTTTTCGTGTTCCGCCAACGTTTCCACAAGCGCCAGGACCACCAGAACAATGCTGCGGTGGCGATCAAAAGGAAGACGCCAAGGATCGCGTCAATCACGCGCGACTCCGTTCGCGCGAACTTCCAGTCGCTTCATGCCAGGCGGAGCGAAGCAACCGATCGCTACCATGCACAACGCCGCGAATGAGAGCAGAACAGCACCTAGCAACGTCGCCAAGTAGATATCGACCGGGCCAGCAAGCCCCATAGCCCGCAACAAGCGCACGACGGCGACGACCAAGACTGTCAACGCAAAGAAAGTGACGCACAGCGCTGCGAAAAAGTCCCGCGCAGCGCTGCGCAGCTTCGGTGAACGTTGCTTCCCGGCTTCAGGCCGGGAAATTCGTAGCCTCGATTGTGTTCTGACCCCAGTCATGTCAGCGACTGTACCCGGTTAGATTAGCGAGCCCATTATACCGAGGGTTCCGGCAAAGTCAGTGAGCGCAATTTCTCGCGAAATTGACTGTCACCTGGGTGAACGTCAATTTCGCGAGAAATTGGCACTACCTGCACAAATGGAGCGGGCCGATCACGGAGCGCAACGAGCGCCGTCACCCTGGCATGGCGCAATTTCTCGCGAAATTGCACCCATGCCGGGCGACAGTGGACTTTGCCGGGACCCTGCCCGTTATACCGAGAGCTGAAGCTGACCAGACAACTGGATCAGTGCGACGGAAGGCATTCGCCCGACACCATCGAAACCCGGCTCGGTGGCCAACGCATCCTGCACCACGCGCCGGGCTCCGGCTGGCTCGAGCGTCAGAAGCCGACCTGGTCCTTGCCCTTGAGCCGCAGGATCTCGCGGGCCTCGTCGGGGGTGGCGACCTCCAGGTTCAGCGCCTCCAGCACGGTGCGGATGCGGGTCACCTGGTCGGCGTTGGTCTTGGCCAGCTCGCCCGGCCCGATCCACAGCGAATCCTCCAGCCCGACGCGCACGTGCGAGCCCTGCGCCGCCCCGATGGTGGCCAGCGGGATCTGGTTGCGGCCCGCGCCCAGGATCGACCACTGGTAGGAGTCGCCGAGCAGGCGGTCGGCCGTGCGGCGCATGTGCATCAGGTCTTCGGGGTGCGCGCCGATCCCGCCCAGCAGCCCGAACACCGACTGCACGAACAGCGGGCCCTGCACCAGGCCGCGCGAAGCGAAGTGCGCCAGGTTGTTCAGGTGCGCGATGTCGTAGCACTCGAATTCGAACCGGGTGCCGTTCTCCGCGCCGATGGACAGGATCGCCTCGATGTCGGCGAAGGTGTTCTTGAACACCAGGTCCCGGCTCTTCTCCAGGGCCTCCCGCTCCCAGTCGTGCTGGAATTCCTTGAAGCGGTCCAGCATCGGGTAGAGGCCGAAGTTCATCGAGCCCATGTTCAGCGACGCCAGCTCGGGCTTGAACACCGCCGCGGGCCGCATCCGCTCCTGCACGGTCATGTGCGGCGAGCCGCCGGTGGTGATGTTGATGACCGCGTCGGTGTGGGCCTTCAGCTGGCCCAGGATCGGTTCGAAGTGGGCGGGGTCCTGCGACGGCCGGCCGTCTTCGGGGTCACGGGCGTGCAGGTGCACGATCGCCGCCCCCGCCTCGGCCGCACCCAACGCCGCTTCGGCGATCTCCGTCGGCGAGACGGGCAGGTGCTCCGACATCGACGGGGTGTGGATCGCGCCCGTCACCGCGCACGTGATGATGACCTTGCGATTGGTTGCCATCTGCGTCAAACCTCCACAGTGGATCGTCAGTAGAGCTTCTCGGTGTTGCCGTCGACCGCCATCGCCTGACCGTTGACGCTGCGGGCCAGCGGGCCGGCCAGGAACGCGGCCATGTCCGCGATGTCGTCGGCGGTGACCAGCCGGCGCATCGACGACTGGTCCTGGTAGACGGCCGCGATCTCCGCCGCGGGCTTGCCCAGCATCTCCGCCTTCGCCTCGATGACCGCGCGGATGCGCGGGCCGTCGACCGCGCCGGGGCAGATCGCGTTCGCCCGGATCCCCTCCGGGCCGAGCTCGATGGCCAGGGTCTTGGTGAACCCGACCACCGCCCACTTCGACGCCGAGTACGCGCTGCGCCCGGCCATGCCGAGCCGCCCGGCGGCCGAGGAGAGGTTCACGATGGACGCCTCGGAGGACTCGCGCAGCAGCGGCAACCCGTGCTTCACGCAGTAGAACTGGCTGTGGATGTTGACCTCGAAGGTCCGCGCCCACGCGGCGCCGTCCAAGGTTTCCACCGGCCCGGTCGGACCGGCGATGCCCGCGTTGTTGACCAGCACGTCCAGACCGCCGAGCTCCTCGCGCACGGCACCCATCAGTTCCACGACCTGCGCTTCGCTCGAAGCGTCCGAAACCCGGGCCGCCAGGCCCCGTTCGCCGGCCGCCCGCACCGCCTCCTCGTTGATGTCGGTGACGAGCACGCGGGCCCCCAGCCCGGCGAACCTGCCGGCGATCGCCAGCCCGATGCCGTCCGCACCGGCGGTGACCAGCACCCGCTTTCCCGAGAAATCCACTTCCTGCACCCTTCCTGGAACTCCGGCGTCACGAACGCTTTTCGGCGCCGCCGTACTTGAGGAAAAACGACAGCGCGGTGCCGATGGCGCACACGCCGACCACGAACCACAGCCCGGACAGCTTGCTGCCGGTGAAGTCCTCCATCGCGCCCATCACGTACGGGCCGAGGAATCCGCCGAAGAGCCCGACGGTGTTGACGAACGCGATGCCGCCGGCCAGGGTCGCGCCGCTCAACCGGGATGCCGGGAACGTGTAGAGGATCGGCTGCATCGCGAAGAACGAGAACGCACCGAGGCAGAACCCGATGAGGCCGACGACCGGGCCGGAGACCGCGCCCAGGGCGAACCCGACGCAGATCCCGCCCATCGTGATGTTGACCAGCCTGCGGGAGCTGCTGCTGTTGGTGGCGAACCGCGGCACCAGGAACGCGCCCAGGCCGGCGAAGATCCACGGGATCGAGGTCAGCAACCCGATCTGCAACGACGACAGCTCGCCGTAGGTGCCGATGATCGACGGCAGGAAGTACGACAGCGCGTACACCGCGATCTGCTGCGACAGGTAGATCGCGACCACCAGCAGGATCTGCTTGTCCCGCCACACCTGGCGCATGCTGTGCGTGCCCGACGCCTCGGCGCCCGCCTCGTCCTCGGCGGCGATGCGGCGCTGCAGGTCTTCGGCTTCGGCCGCGGTCAGGAACTTCGCCTGGTCCGGCCGGTCGGGCAGCTTCTTCCACACCACGAAGGCGAACAGGCAGGCCGGGAGCCCCTCGATCAGGAACATCCACTGCCAGCCGTGCATGCCGCCGACGCCGCCCAGCCCGAGCAGCAGGCCGCCCAGCGGCGGGCCGAGGATGCTCGCCGCGGACACCCCGAGCAGGAACAGGCCGTTGGCCTTGGCGCGGTCGGCGCGGGTGAACCACTGCGTCAGGAAGTACATGACGCCCGGGAACAGGCCCGCCTCGGCGACGCCGAGCAGCATCCGCATGATGTAGAAGGACCATTCGTCCTGCACGAACGCCATCCCGGCGGACACCAGGCCCCAGGTGATCATGATCCGGGTGATCCAGAACCGCGCTCCGACCCGGTGCAGGATCAGGTTCGACGGGATCTCCGCCAGCGCATAGGTGACGAAGAAAAGCCCGGCGCCGATTCCGTAGGCGGTCGCCGAAATGCCCAGATCTACTTGCAGGTGTTCCTTCGCGATACCGATGTTGGTCCGGTCCAGGAAACTGATGATGTAGGCCCCGATCAACAACGGGAGCAACTTGCGGAAAATGACTCTGTTCAGCTCGCTCGGCGAGCGCATCACCGACTCGGCGGCACTTTTCGGCATGGCGTGACCTTCGGTTCTTTTCCGGCTTGCCGGGTGGTCGGGTTCTTATTCGGGAAATCGCTTTTTCAGCGGCGTGACTTCTCGGCCGTTCGGGCCGGTTCGCAACCGCAGGTACGGCCTATGTGCAGGCGGTGCGCGCACACCAACGACTGGTAGCTGTTCGACGGCTTTTCCATGCGTTTGAGCAGCATTCCGAAGGCTTCCCGGCCCATTTCCTCGTGCGGCTGCATCACGGTGGTGAGCCCGATCAGCCCGGACATGCTGTGCGGAATGCCGTCGTGCCCGGTCACCGCGACGTCCTCGGGCACCCGGATGCCACGTTCCACCGCGTACTCCAGGATGCCGATCGCGAGCTCGTCGCTGCCGCACATGATGGCGCGCGGCGGGTCGTCGCGGGCGAACAGGCGCGCCGCCGCGCGGCGACCGCCGTCGCTGTTGAGTTCGGTGCTGATCTTGCGGTCGCCGCTGATGTCGACGCCGTGCGCGCGGGCGGTCGACACGAAGGCCTGCTCCCGGGCCAGGGACGCCGAGGAGAACCGCGGCCCGATCACGATGGCGATGTCGGTGTAGCCGTGCGCCAGCACGTGCTCCGTCAACGACGTCGCCGCGGCGGCGTCGTCGATGCCGACGAAATCGCCCTCCAGGTACTGGGATCTCCGCGACAGGTAGACGTACGGGATCCGGGCGGCGCGCAGGGTCCGCAACGCGGTGGCGTCCTCCCGGAATGCCGCGCTCAGGATGACCCCGTCGACGTTGCGGTGCACCAGGCTGCTGGAGACCTTGCCCAGCGTCTGGAGATCGTCCTGAGTGGTCGCGACGAAAACCTCGTACCCGGCTTCGGCGGCCGCGGAAACGATGCTCTGCGCGAATCGCGGATATGTCGGATTGATGATGTTGGGTTGCACCAGCCCGATGACGCGGGTGCGATTCGGATCGACCGGCTTTCCCCGGTTCGGCGGGCGAAAACCGAGTTCTTCGGCGACGGCGAGGATGTGCCGGCGCGTTTCCGGCGCCACCCCGCCCTTTCCGTTCATCACGTAGGAGACCGCGGCGGTGGACACGCCGGCGGCGCGGGCCACCGCAGCCGCCGAGACCGTGCCCGGTCGGCGCGCGGAGCGACGAGTCGCGATCTCCACAGCCGAGTCTCCCTTGACTTGTAATGCGGATCTCCGATCCGCAGTGAACCTAAGGCGCTCGCTGAACGTTAAGCAATATTAAGCTCACGACCGGCCTCGGCAAGGGGCGGCGTCCGCAAGCACGCCCTGCAACGGCGTGCCGACGGTGCGCCAACGTCGCAGACTGTTGGACAGCCAGTCATCACCGAATCTCGAAGCGGAACGTGCGCGATCCGAAATCGAACAGGGAGACGGCAGCGATGGCCGAACAGGGCGAAGGAACATCGAAAAAGCAGGCGGAAACCACCGAGGCGGCCGGGTGGACCACGACGGCCGGCCAAGTCGCCGAGACCGGGCAGGGACGCACGACGATCGGTGCCGTGGTGGTTCAGAAGATCGCGGTGACAGCCACCCGCGAAGTCCCCGGAGTAGCCGCGCTCGGCGGCGGGATGGCACGGGCGTTCGGAGCGCTGCGGGAGCGCATTCCGGGTGCCAGCGCCGCGCAGACCTCGGGCGCGAACGTGGAAGTGGGCGAGAAGCAGGCCGCGATCGACTTGCAGATCACCGTGGACTACGGCGTTTCCGTGGTGGAGCTGACGCGAGCGGTGCGGCGCAACATCATCACCGCCGTGGAACGCATGACCGGGCTGCAGGTCGTGGAGGTCAACATCGAGGTCACCGACATCCTCCTGCCCGGCGAAGAAGAAGCGGCGCCCGCACGCGTCGAATGATCCCGGCCGGGCGCCTAGACGACTGATTCCGTGAAACTGGTGTTCGGCGATCGAACGCGCGGTTCGCAACCGATGGGTCAGCCGACGCGTTCCCAGCCAGAGCCAAGGTAGGTCCATTGTTCGCCACTGCCGTCCAGAGCTTCATACTCCGCGCCGACGGGCAACTCCGTCACCTCACCTGCCTGCTCGGCCAGGCGCAGCATGTCGACGGCCAGCCAGTACGCATAGTGTGCCGCAGTCGATTCCCATTCAGCCCGGACTCGGGACCTCAGGTAGTGGCTGTCGGGCTGTCCCCGGGTGCCAAGCTCGTCGGCGTTGCCGCATGACCAGTACAACACGCGTTCCTTGACATCGAAGTAGCCTTGCGCGATCAGCTGGCGGGTAGTGCCACATTCCGGGCACGGCCCGACCGGCTTCGGAGCAAAGCGGAACATCAACCAGTGCAGGTCGATGATGCTGTGCTCGCGTTGCTCGTCAACGCCGCCGACCGAGCTACCTGGCTGGCCGCAGTCCGGGCAGCGCACCTGGGACGGATCCCGGTGGTCGGCATCGGGCCAGCCGGTTGGCCACAGGGCGCCACACCGTGTGCATTGGTGCTGGTGGCGGCGCGGGCCCAGCACCACAATCGGCATCGTGATCGAGAGCTGATCCCGCAGACCGCCGAGATAGCCGGGGTAGGTGCCGTACCTGTGCGGCCACTGATCGGCGCGCTCGGGAGGCCACAGCAGTCGGATGCACGTGGTGACGTCGAGCGCCGTCCACCCGCTGTGCCCTTCGCCGGTGAGCTGCCGAGCCAGGTGCCCTACGTCGCCGATGGTCTCGGCATTGAGCTGCGCAAGCCGACGCACGGCCGACGGTTGATAGCCGGCCGCCGCGACGGCCTCGACGTCGGCGAGTCGCAGCGCGGCATCGACCCTCTCGCGGAGCAGTCTCTCGTGATCGGCCGAGATCCGCGCTAGCTCAAGCTGTTCAGTGCTACCCTCCCATGGCTCGACAGCGGGATCTCCTGGAACGCGTCGTGGCATGCACAGCATCCTGCCGTAGCCCGGCACTCCGGTGATGCCAACTTCACGGATCAATCATCTAGTCGCCCGGGACCGTCCGGCGAGCCGGCTGTTCCCGGAGATCCACGGCCAGCGCCCAGATCACGGCGACGTCGATCACGATGATGAGCAGCGACCACACCGGGGCGTACGGGATGAACAAGAAGTTCCCCAGGGCGCTGAGCCCGGCGATGATCAGGCCGGCGACACGTGCCCAGGACTGCCCCATGACCAACGCGATTCCGGTGACCCCGACCAGGACGCCCAGCACCAGGTGCACCCATCCCCATGTCGTGACATCGATGGTGAAGGCGTAGTCCTGGGTGACGACGTAGTACGAGCTCCGCAGGATCGCCGCGAGTCCGATGATGATGTGAAAGAACCCGATGATGATCATCATCACTGCGGCGAACAGTTCTACCCCGCCGGCCCAGGACTCCCGGGCACTCGGATAGTGGACACCCCCGTGTCCCGCCTGTGCCATGGTCCTCATCTCCCCTGCTTCAGCGCCCCGATCGCGGGCGCCCGGCCAAAACCAAGATCATTCCGTTCGGGCCTCTCACCAACCGCTACCCGCCGCCTTGCTCGATCCTGTCTCCCGCAGGCGAGATCACGTACCAGTTGCCGCCGTTGGAATTCACGGTTTGACCATTGGCCTGGCCCGCCACTTCATCGCCGATGTAGTAGTACAGCGGATGTCCGTTGTAGACGACCTGCGTGCTGCCGTCCGGGCGCCGGGCCGTGGTGAGCAGGGCCGGGTTCACGGTCGCACCGGCGGTGGGCGCAGCGGTCGTGGTCAGTGGCGGCCAATCTCCTGCGCACGCGTCCAGGCAGGTCGGCTGGGCGCTTGGATCCTTGTCGAACAGATACACCGTGCGCCCGTCCGGACCCGTGAGCACGGCGCCGAGGTTGGGTACTTCGCGGGTCTGGACCGCGATGGCACCACCGGTGACCGGTGGGGCCGTCGTCGGCGGCGGGGGTGTCCCGGGTCCGCTGCCGTCCGGGACGTCTCCTGCCGGAACGCATGCGGTCGCGAAAGCCAGGACGCCACCCGCCAGCCCGATGCTTCGCAGCACGACTGCGCGGTCTCGTCCGAAGTGGGCCATCGCGCCTCCCCAGGGCGAGACCGCATCTCTGCTCGTCCTCGCCATCGACGCTCATCACGAATCGAGGCCGGGCCGAAGGGACTGCCACGACCCGAGCACAGCACGAGCGTGGAACTCGCCGGAAGCCCGAGCACAGGGCCGTTGGTCCTCCGATGTTCAGTTCGAACACGAAAAAGCCCGCTGGCACGCACTTTTCCGCGTGCCAGCGGGCTTTCTCCTGTCGGTCCAGCCTCAGAGCGCGCAAGCGGGCTGGCACCCGCGCACGCGCTCCCGGTCAGGCTTTCGGGACGGTCAGGATCAGGGCGTCGCCCTGCCCGCCACCGCCGCACAACGCCGCCGCACCGACCCCACCACCACGACGCTTCAG
>NZ_JBFAKG010000182.1:0-9493 GCF_040655595.1 Saccharopolyspora sp. NPDC050389 | reverse complement strand
AAACCACCAACCACACAAAATCTGCATGGTCGGGGGCATAAAAGAACACTAACCAAAACAGTCCGCTGTTGAGTTCTCAAAGAACACACCCACACTGGACATTGCTGCCCAGCGAGCATTTTCTTCATTCGCTTTCGTGTGTCGGTAACTCTAGCAGGCCCTCATTTCGGCGTTTTCAGGGGGGTCAACCCCGCGCTGATCGCTCCGAAGATCGAGTTCATTGCTTGAGTTATCAACCGCCTCGTAGACTTTACGTCTACTTGGCGACCGCTTTACGTTACCCGGTGCGCTCCGCGGTGTCAAACCGCGTGCCCCGGTCGGTGTGCGCTCCGCGAAGTTCGTTTCCGATCTCCAGGGCGCTCCCGCAGCCGTACTCGCCAGGTTCTTACATCCTGTTTCGTCCGGCCGTCCGTGCGGCGAAGAGGAAGTTACGCACACCCTGCGTGAAAGTCAAATCGCCTGGTCAGACTCTTGACGTCGCTCCTTCGGGCGATCTCCGTTCACTTCTGCTTCGGGCGCAGCCAGAGCTTCACGGTGCTCACCGAGCCCGTCGCATTGATCGCTTCCAGCAGGTCAGCGGCGGTTACCGGGCGGTTTCGGCCGACCGGGACCAGCTCGTAACCCCACGTGCCGAACTCGCGGAGGGCCGCTGCCGGATCGTCACCCAGTTGCCGAATCGCATCCGGCGTGAAAGAGCACACGATCGAAGGACGGTCGCGGCGCAGCAGCCGGACCAGGCCGCCGAGCACTCGATGTACTCGCCCACCCACGTCGACGTGCACGACCGAGAGTTTCAGGTTCTGCAGCGCCTCGTGGTTCTCCAGTTCGCGATCGAGCCGGACTCCGCGCACGGATGGTGGCTTGTCGCCTTCTGCCGGGCTGACCGACAAGCCGCCCGCCAGCGACGATTCCGCCGCCAGCTGGCACGAGCCGTCCCATGCCGCGCCTTCCACCACCACCAGCCGATGTCCCCATGCCGCAGGCACGTTGACTTCGACGTTGTGCTTGAGCAGGGCACCGCTTCGCGGGCACGGTTCGACCGCGACGACTGCGCCGCTGTTGCCCAGCCGGCTCAGCACGCGCACGGTCTGGTAGCCGACGTAGGCGCCGACGTCCATGAAGACGCCGTCGGGTTCGAGCAGGGAATCGATCAGCGCGGACACGTCGGCGTCCCAGCTCGGATGCGACGACAGCCACGGAAGCATGAAACTGTCGTCGGCCGGCAGCCGCAGCAGTCCCGCATCGCAGAGCACGGGCGTCGTCGTGCCGTCGCCGCCTCCGATGTTTCGCTCGTGCTCCCTCAGCAGGATGCGTTGCAGGACGTCGGTGCGTTGCAAGGCGTTCGCCGCGTCGTTGGACGCGGTGCGCAGGTTCGCCTCCACGCTCTGGTCGCCGGCCTGGCGCTGCTCCAGAGAATCCATCCGATCGAGGATCCGCTCAACCGCTCCGGTCAGGCTGTCCAGGCGTTCCGCCAGGGCGTCCACCCGTTGATCGCCGCCCGCGCCCGCTTCGAGCTTCCGCAGCCTGCGGTGCTGTTCGGCCAGGTCGGCCCGGGCTCGGACCATGCCGTCGTCGGTGCCGAGCAGCTGGGCGCCGAGCTGGTCCTGGCGCCGGATGAGCTGGACCAGTTCCGCGCGCATCGCCTCCAGGTCGCCTTCGCCGTCCGCCTCGTACTGGCGGCGGAGCAGCTCGGAGGCGGTCTGCTCGACTCCGTCGATGAGCGAGCGCATCACGTCGCGGATGTGCTCGTCGTAGTGGCTCAGCGCCTTGAGCACGGCCTTGCGCAGCGCCGGTGCCATCGAGTTCCGGCTGCTGACGCCGGCGTCCGGCGCTCGGTGCAGCGCGTGCCGCGCCACCAGCAGCGGGCGCAACGGGTCGTCGAACTGGCCGTGGCTGTCTCGCGACCACTTCGTACGCCAGTTCCGGTACGCCTGCTCGACGCGCTCGCGCAGGCGCGCGCCCGCTCGCGCGACGGTGTGCACCGCGAGCAGGTTTTCCTTTGCCGCCGCGCCGAATGCCGCCGTGGCTTCCGGATCGTCGGCGGCGGCACGCAGGAGCTCCGCAGCAGCGTCGGTATCCGGTTCTCCGGGGCCCGCGCATGGCACGAGGCGCGCGGCTTCGGCGCCGAAGAGCTCGGCCACCGCGCCGTGCTCCCCCGCGATCACCGGCACTCCGTGCGCGGCGACCTCCAGCAGCCTCAGCACGTGGTCGTCGCCGGCTTCGCCGCGGTGCAACGACACGAAGCAGTCCGACGCGGACAGCAACGGGTGAAGGTCGAGGTCTTCTTCGACCAGCAGCACCCTGGAATCCGTCGCGGTCGCCAGGCGCAGGCGCTCGGCCGCTTCCGGATGCTCGACCGCCCCGACGACGCCGATGAGCAGGCGCACCTCGTCGCGTTCCGGGAACGCCGCCAAGAACGCGCTGACCACGCCGAGCGCGTTGTCCGCGCGCTCGGCCGCGTGATCCACGAAGGCCCCGAACACGAACTCGTCGGACAGCCCGAACTTGGCCCGGGCTCCCTTCCTCGTCGGTAAATCGATCCGATCGCGCTCCGGTGCCGGCAGCGCGACGACCCTGGTCTTCGTGCCGTTCCGGCGGGCCGCGGCGCGGCTGCTCTCCGACAGTACCCAGGTTTCGGCCACGTCAGCGGTATCGACGGCACCGTTGTGGATGTCGATCACGTACCTGCCCGCGGGCACCGGCAGGCCCGGTTCGCAGCGCAGGACCACCGGGTAATAGGCCGTGTCGGCCGAGGGCAGCCCGGATGCGCCGACCGCGGTGCGCATCAGCTCCGCGAGTCGACCGTCGCCGAGCACCGCGACACCGAGCTGGTCGACCAAGGCCGCCCTCTTGTCGATCCTGCGATGCACCGCCTCGGCCGGGACCCGACCGCTGGCCACTCCGACGCCGACGCACCACTCGTGGAACGCTTCGACGCTGTTGCCGAACGGGTCCGGGTAGTCGCGCTGCAGGATCGGATCGTCCGCCCACACCGCCGCCGTCCAGCGGGAGCCGCCTGCCGAGCGCTGCCGGTCGTCGGCCGGATTGCAAGACCACTCCCGGAACTCCGCCAGCGGGCCGTCCGGCTCGAAGGGGCTCGGCGGCGGTTTGCCGTCCGCGAGCCAGGCGTCGAGGTACTCCCGGCGCAGCGTCGCGGGCAGCACGACGCCGTCGGGCAAGACGTCGAACGGGTGCGGCTGCTCGCGGGTGTATCCGGCCCCGACCAGCGCGTTCCGGTAGCCCGCGCAGAGCCCGGCGAGCACCGGGTTCTCGGAGAGCAGGATCCGCGGGCGGTCGGCGTAGGCCGTGGACAGCAGCCAGGGCCGCTGCGGTTGGAAGCCGTCGAAGTGGACGCTGCGCAGCGCGGTGCCGTTCACGGTGTGCCGGCCGTCGCCCGCCACCACCAGCTCGCGCTGGGCCGCGTTCCACACCGACAGGCCGACGCCGGGATCGCGGATCACTTGGTGGTCGACCAGCGCGGGCGCCTCGTCCAGCATCGGCGTCGCCGCGCTGGGATCGGCTCGCAGCTGCTCCACCCACGTCTCGAGGAGTTGCTCCGCTCCCGGGCGGACGGCGAAAGCGCTGGGGTCGAAGGTGCCCGATTCGGCGAGGTCGGCGGGATTGGGGCGCAGGCCGTCCACCGCCAGCGGGCGCAGCACGCGCGGCACCAGGGCGACCGGCCGCTCGTGCGTCAGGCCCGCGACGAGATCGTCGAAGCGGCCGAAGATCTGGACAGAAGGTTCGAAGTACAGCACCGTCGCGCCGGACTTCAGCAGGTGCTGCAGGAACTTCGGGCGCAGCACGTTGCGCAGCTGTTCCGCGGTGCAGCCCATCGCCAGCCGGGCGTATTCCGTCGCGTCGAGCCCGATGTCGGCGAAGGTCAGGCCGTCCGGCTCCGGCCGGTCCGCGCCCGGCAGGTCGACCACCAGCAGCGCGAACTGCGCGTTCGGGTGGTGGCGGCGGAACGTCTCGCGAAGCACCCGTGCGGCCGGGAGCTGGTCGCGGCACGCGACGGTGCAGCCGAGCACGGTGCGGGCGCCGCGGTCTTCCGGCGTTTCGGCCGGCCACTCCGGCTCGCCGAACAGCTCGGCTGGTTGCTCCAGCACGCCGGATTGCAGGGTGGCTTCCGCGGCGGTCTCGCCGCCGGGGCTACCCGCTGTCACTGGGTCGGGCTGCGCCTGCGAATCAGTCACGGGCGCAACCTATCGCTCCTCGCGCCACTGCAACACGCCCAACCCCATGAGTGCGCGGACTGGGACGTGATGCGTTCGGCGGGCGCGCATGCGCCAACCGGCGCCGGGCCCCGACAGATGCGCACTGGACAGGCGTTTTCGCAGGTCAACGGCCGTGAGTACTTTGAGTCGCTATAGCGACCCAAAGTACTCACGGCCCATGAGCAGGCCGAACCCTTCCCCGGGCTCAGAGCATCGGCATCAGGGTGCGGAGCTCGTACGGGGTGACGTGGCTGCGGTAGGCGTTCCACTCCTCGCGCTTGTTCCGCAGGAAGAAGTCGAACACGTGCTCGCCGAGGGTTTCCGCGACCAGCTCGGAGGACTCCATCTCGGACAGCGCCTCGGTGAGGTTCTGCGGCAGGTTCGCGTAGCCGGCCGCCCTCCGCTCCCGTTCGGTCAGGCCCCACACGTCGTCCTCGGTGGCGGGCGGCAGCTCGTAGCCCTTCTGCACGCCGCGCAGCCCGGCCGCGAGGATCACCGCGTAGGCCAGGTACGGGTTGCAGGCCGAGTCCAGGTTGCGGACCTCGACGCGGCGGGACGACGCCTTGCCCGGCGAGTACATCGGCACCCGGACCAGCGCGGACCGGTTCGCGTGACCCCAGCAGACCGCGGTCGGCGCCTCGCCGCCGACGACCAGCCGCTTGTAGGAGTTCACCCATTGGTTGGTCACGGCGCTGATCTCGCGGGCGTGGTGCAGGATCCCAGCCACGAACGCCCGGCCGATGTCGGACAGCTCGTACGGGTTCTCCGGGTGGTAGAAGGCGTTCTGGTCGCCCTCGAACAGGCTGAAGTGGGTGTGCATGCCCGAGCCGGGCTGCCCGCTGAACGGCTTCGGCATGAACGAGGCGCGCACGCCCTGGGTGATCGCGACCTCCTTGACCACGTACCGGAACGTCATCACGTTGTCGGCCATGGTCAGCGCGTCGGCGTAGCGCAGGTCGATCTCCTGCTGGCCGGGTGCGCCCTCGTGGTGGCTGAACTCCACCGAGATCCCCATCGCCTCCAGCGTCTCGATGGCGTTGCGCCGGAAGTGCGGCGCCGCGTCGTGGCTGGACTGGTCGAAGTAGCCGCCGGAGTCGGCGGGCACCGGTTCGCTGCCGTCGTCCGGCAGGTTCTTCAGCAGGAAGAACTCGATCTCCGGGTGCACGTAGCAGGTGAAGCCGGACTCGGTTGCCTTGGCCAGGGTGCGGCGCAGCACGTGCCGCGGGTCGGCCCAGCAGGGCGAGCCGTCGGGCATGTGGATGTCGCAGAGCATTCGCGCCGAGTAGTGCTCGCCGTCCGGGGTCTCCCAGGGCAGCACTTGGAAGGTGGTGGGGTCCGGCTTGGCGACCATGTCCGATTCGTAGACCCGGGCGAAGCCCTCGATGGCCGAGCCGTCGAACCCGATGCCCTCGGCGAAGGCACCCTCGAGCTCGGCGGGCGAGATCGCCACCGATTTGAGCATGCCCAGGACGTCGGTGAACCACAGCCGCACGAAGCGGATGTCACGTTCCTCCAAGGTGCGGAGCACGAACTCCTGCTGGCGGTTCATGCACGCAGCCTAAGAGTTCCGACTGCGAATTGCGTAACTGGTCCATGAACCCGGCGATACCTGTTTCCGGCCGCCGGCGAGCGGCCTCGGCGATCCGCTCCCCGGCAGCCTGGCGGGCGAACGGTGAAGGGCATCTTCGAGCGACTTCACCGCCCGGAGATGCCCTTCACCGCCAAGATCATCCGCTTGTGGTGCAGCGGGTTCCTTCGGTCGGGAGGGTCAGGTCGACCAGGTACTTCGTGGTCGCGTCGTCCACGCAGGAGACGCCCTGCAGGAAGACCGTGTGCTGGGTGCCCTCGAAGGTCAGCAGGCGGCCGTGCAGGGCTTCCGCGAGCTTCACCCCGGCTTTGTAGGGCGTGGCGGGGTCACCGGTGGTGGAGATGACCAGCGTCGGCGGCAGCGCCCCCACCTCCGGCTCGGTGTTCTCGCCGGTGACCGGGACCGGCCAGAAGGCGCACTTGTCGCGCGCCGCGCTCGGCGGGTTCCCGTTGTCCAGGAACGGCGCCGCCTCGCGGTATCGGCGGTCCGCCTCGCGGAAGATCGCCGGGTCTTCGACGCGCTGGTCGTCGACGCAGTGCACGGCGTCGAACGCGTCGGTGGTGTTGGTGTACTGCCCGTTGCTCTCGCGGCTGAAGTAGTTGTCCGCGAGGGCCAGCAGCCGCCGGCCGCTGCCCTGCCGGAGTTCGTTCAGCCCGTTGTCCAGCTGATCCCAGAGGCTCGGCGCGTACAACGCCTGGATCGCCGCCATGGTGGCGTCCTCGTAGGACAGCTCGCGGCCGTCACCGGCCGGGACCGGGTGTTCCACCAGCGGGCGGGTGAGCTGCTGGAACACCGCGACGGCCTGCGCCGGGTCGGAGCCCAGCGAGCACCGCTGGCGCTTGGCGCACCAGGCCGCGAAGTCGTTGAAGGCGCGCTGGAACCCGGCGCCTTGGGCGACCAGCTGGTCGACCGTGGACTGCCCGGGATCGATCGCGCCATCGAGCACCATCGCCCGCACGTTGCCGGGGAAGGTCTCCGCGTACTCCGCGCCGATCCGGGTGCCGTAGGAGTAGCCGAGGTAGGTCAGCTTCTGGTCGCCGAGCACCGAACGCAGCACGTCCATGTCCTTGGCCACCTCGCGGCTGCCGACGTTGGCCAGCATCTTGCCGCCGGTGCGCTCCGCGCACTTGCCCGCGTAGTCGCGCTCCTCCTGCTCGGTCTCGGCGATCCCGGCGGGTGAGGTGTCCGCGTCGGAGTCGAGTCGCTCGGCATCGCGTTCCGGGCCGGTCAGGCAGCGCACCGCAGGTTCGGAAGCGCCGATGCCGCGTGGGTCGAACCCGATCAGGTCGAACCGCTCACCCAGGTCGGTCTGCGAGACCGACGAGGCGACGCTCGCGGCCGCGCTCATCCCGGACGCGCCCGGGCCGCCCGGGTTCACCAGCAGCGAACCGATCCGCTGCTCCGGTTCGGTGCCCGGCTTGCGCAGGATGCCGAGCGTGATCGCCTGCCCCTGGGGTTCGGCGTAGTCCATCGGGACTTCCAGCCGGGCGCACTCCAGGCCGGTGTCCTCGAAGGAGGTCCGATCGCTGTCGGTCGTCGCGTACGAGGCGCACGGCCCCCATGACAATGTCTGTCCGTAGTACCGCTCCAGGCCTGCCGGCACGGGCCCGACCGGGCCCTTGCGCTCGGTGTGCGGCTGCAGCGGCGCGGCTTCTCGCGTCGGTGCGCTGCACGCGGCCGCGCCCAGCAGGGCCACCACGGACAGCACGGTCAGTAGGCGCTTCACTCACGAATCGTGACACGCATAGCGCGGCGCGGCTCACACTGGGCAGCACGACGCAGGCGTGCGGCGTGCGCGAAGATGGGTGCATGCCCCAGCTGCGCATCGCACTCGCACAGGTCAACGCATGTGTCGGCGACATCGCCGGCAACAGTTCGATGGTCTTGGACTGGACCCGCCGCGCCGTGCAGGACGGCGCCCACCTCGTGGCCTTCCCGGAGATGGTGCTCTCCGGTTATCCGGTCGAGGATCTCGCGCTGCGCAAGTCGTTCGCCGCCGCGAACCTCGCCGAGCTGGAGGTGCTGGCCCGGCGCTTGCAGGACACCGGCTGCGGCGACGCCCTGGTCGTCGTCGGGCACCTCGGCCGCGACGACGAAGGGCCGCGCAACTCGGCGTCGCTGCTCTACGGCGGCGAGGTCGTCGCGACCTACCACAAGCACCACCTGCCGAACTACGGCGTGTTCGACGAGGCCCGCTACTTCGCGCCCGGATTCGACCTGCCGATCGTGCGGCTGCACGGCGTGGACGTCGGCGTGGTCGTCTGCGAGGACATCTGGCAGAACGGCGGGCCGGTGGCCGCGCTGGGCAAGGTCGGCGTGGACCTCGTGGTGTGCATCAACGGTTCGCCGTACGAGCGCGCCAAGGACGACGTGCGCACCCCGCTGGTCATCCGGCGGGCCGCCGAGGCCGGTGCGCCGATGGCGTACGTGAACCTGGTCGGCGCGCAGGACGAGCTGGTGTTCGATGGCGATTCCATGGTCGCCACGCCGGACGGCGAGATCCTCGCGCGGGCGCCGCAGTTCACCGAGCACCTGACGGTGCTGGACCTGGACCTGACCGCGGGCGGGCACACCTCGACCACCGTGCCCGCAGAGCCGGGCCCGATGCGGATGCCCGCCTTCGACGTCCGGCGGATCGTGCTGCAGCCGGAGCCGCTGCCGCGCTACGAGCCGGTGCCCGCGCTGCCGCCCGCCGAGCGGCTCGACGACGTGGGCGAGGTGTGGTCGGCGCTGGTCACCGGGCTGCGGGACTACGTGCAGAAGAACGGGTTCCGGTCGGTGACCTTCGGTTTCTCCGGCGGGATCGACTCGGCGGTGGTCGCCGCGCTGGCCGCCGACGCGCTCGGCGCGGACGCCGTGCACGGGGTGTCGATGCCGTCGAACTACTCGTCGGAGCACTCGCGGTCGGACGCCGCCGAGCTGGCGAAGCGGATCGGCTGCCACTTCGAGGTGCACCCGATCGCCGACATGGTCGACGTGTACGTGCGGCAGCTGGAGCTGACCGGGCTCGCCGAGGAGAACGTGCAGGCGCGCGCCCGGGGCGTGCTGCTGATGGCGCTGTCGAACCAGCGCGGGCACCTGGTGCTGGCCACCGGGAACAAGACCGAGCTGGCGGTGGGTTACTCGACGATCTACGGCGACGCGGTGGGCGCGTTCGCGCCAATCAAGGACGTGCCGAAGACGCTGGTGTGGAAGCTGGCGAAGTGGCGCAACGCCGATGCGGAGAAGCGCGGCGAGGTGCCGCCGATCCCGGAGAACTCGATCACCAAGGCGCCGTCGGCGGAGCTGCGGCCCGACCAGCTGGACCAGGATTCGCTGCCGGAGTACGACGTGCTGGACGTGGTGCTGGACGGCTACGTGGAAGGCGACCGCGGCTACGCGGACCTGATCGCGGACGGGTTCGACGCCGAGCTGGTCGAGCGGGTGCTGCAGATGGTGGACCGGGCGGAGTACAAGCGCCGGCAGTACCCGCCGGGCACCAAGATCACGTTCAAGGCGTTCGGCCGGGACCGGCGACTGCCGCTGACCAACCGGTGGCGCGAGATCGCGCCGTGAGGTGACAGCGCGCCCCGCGTAGGAGGCGCGAGCTGGCCTCGGGGCGAGGAGCAGAATCAGGGGTTCTGTCCACCCGTTGCTGCTGCTGTGGACGGCGCCGATGGCAGCGGGCCCGAGGGCTGCGAGTAGGTAGCCG
>NZ_JBFAKG010000181.1:0-9655 GCF_040655595.1 Saccharopolyspora sp. NPDC050389 | reverse complement strand
TTTCCCGGCCCGTGTCGCTCTGACTTGGATAAATTTACACACCCCCAAAACACCCCCTGAAACCACCCCCCCTTAAGCAACAAAACACCAGGTCAAAGGCGGATTTCGAGCTCGAAGAGCGCGGCCAGCTCGGTGACCGTCGAAGCGACGTCGCGATGGTGGACGCCGACCATGCCCGCCTCGACCGCGCCGGACACATTCCGGGGAAGGTCGTCGACGAAGACGCACTGCCGCGGTTCCAGGCCCAACCTGCGCGCGGTCAGCCGGTAGATCTCGAGGCTCGGCTTCGCCACTCCGACCGCCCCGGACAGCACCACGGCATCGAACAGCTCGGTCAGGCCCGGATCGGCGAGCCCGTTGGCGTTGGACACCAGCGCGGTGCCGATCCCGGCTCGGCGGATGCGTCGGGCGACATCCAGCAGCGGCGGTGTGCCGGACGGTTCATCGCCCGGATCGTCGAGCACCCCGGCGTAGTCCAGCAGTAGTCCCTTGAGATCCACGAGCCGCACGTTAGCTCACACGATCGGGGCGTTCCGGGGCCGAAGGTGACCGGATCCGGACCACAAGTTCCTCAGTTATGCGGGAGCCCAGATCACCGACCGCCTGGAGGCGCCATGACCGCAGTGCTGTCGATCGAAACGCCGCCGGCCGGGGCGGTGGCGGAGATCAGCGCCTCCGCCGTCGCGGGGTTCATCGGCGAGCAGGTCTTCGACGCGCTGGCCGGGCGCCGGGCCTTGCACCAGGTGCGCGAGCACCTGGTGCCGCAAGTGGCCGGGCTGCTGCTCACTACCCGGCTGCACGCAGCACAAAGCCCGGACTACCGGTTGCGATCCGTCCACGCCTGCCTGGTCACCGACTGCGCGGTGGAGGCCTGCATGATCGTCGGAACGCACTACCGGGTCCGGGCCCTGGTGTTGCGCGTGGAACAGGACAACGGGCACTGGGTGTGCACGCTGCTGTCCCTGGTCTGATCAGCGCTTCTTCTTCTTCGCCTCGGCTCGGGCGGCCGCCCGGCGCTCACGGCGAGTGCCGCCGCGCGACTCCGGCCCCTGGTCGTCGTCGCTGCTGGTGTCCACGCCGCCGGCCTCGTTCGGTCCGGAGTAGCTCAGGCCCTGCTGCTTCGGCGAGTCGAGCCCCTTGCCGCGCAACGCTGACGGGACCTGCTCGCCGTCGCCCGCGGTGGCGAGCTGGCTCAACGCCGGGCCGGCGGACGCGGGCCGGGCTCGCTTGGGCCTCGGTTGCGGCGCGGGCTGGGCGGTCGGCTGCGGGGTCTGGGGCACGTCCGGCGTGCCGCTGCCGACCTGGCTCACCGACACCGGCACGGCCGGCGCCTCCGGCTCGGGTTGCGGCTCGGCCGCCTCGACCTGGACGTTGAACAGGAATCCGACGGACTCCTCCTTGAGCGCCTCCAGCATCGCCCCGAACATGTCGAAGCCCTCGCGGCGGTACTCGATCAGCGGGTCGCGCTGCGCCATCGCCCGCAGCCCGATGCCCTCCTTGAGGTAGTCCATCTCGTAGAGGTGCTCGCGCCACTTGCGGTCCAGGACGCTGAGCACCACGCGGCGCTCCAGTTCGCGCATAGCGCCCGGGCCGACCTTGCCGTCGACCTCGGCCTCGCGCTTCGCGTACGCGGCGCGCGCGTCCTCCATGACAAGCTCCAGCAGGCGCTCCTTGGACATGTCCTCCTCGTCGTCGACGAGGGCTTCCCAGCTGATCGACATCGGGTAGAGGGTCTTCAACGCGGTCCAGAGCTTCTCGAAGTCCCAGTCCTCGGCGTAGCCCTCGGCGGTCTCCGCGTCGACGTAGGCCGTCACCACGTCGGTGAGCATGTGCATGACCTGCTCGTGCAGGTCCTCGCCGGCCAGCACGCGGTGCCGCTCGTCGTAGATGACGGTCCGCTGCTGGTTCATGACCTCGTCGTACTTGAGGACGTTCTTGCGGATCTCCATGTTCTGCTGCTCGACCTGGGTCTGCGCGCTGCGGATGGCGCGGCTGACCATCTTGTGCTCGATCGGCACGTCGTCGGGCACCTTGAGCCGGGTCATCACGGTCTCGACCATCGCTGCGTTGAAGCGCCGCATCAGCTCGTCGCCCAGCGACAGGTAGAACCGGGACTCGCCGGGATCGCCCTGGCGGCCGGAGCGGCCGCGCAGCTGGTTGTCGATGCGGCGGGACTCGTGGCGCTCGGTACCCAGCACGTAGAGCCCGCCGACCTCGCGGATCTCCTCGCCCTCGGCCTTGACCTGCGCCGTGATCTTCTCGACGACCGCGGGCCATTCGGCCTCGTACTGCTCGCGGTTCTCCACCGGGTCCAGGCCGCGGCCGCGCAGTTCGGCGTCGGCGAGGTGGTCGATGTTGCCGCCGAGCACGATGTCGGTACCACGACCGGCCATGTTGGTGGCGACTGTGACCGCGCCCTTGCGACCCGCCTCGGCGATGATCGAGGCCTCCCGCGCGTGGTTCTTCGCGTTCAGCACGTTGTGCGGGATGCCCTTTTTGGTGAGCAGCTTCGACAGGTACTCGGAGCGCTCCACGCTGGTCGTGCCGACCAGGATCGGCTGGCCCGCCTGGTACCGCTCCTCGATGTCCTCGGCGACCGCCTCGAACTTCGCCGGCTCGGTCTTGTACACCAGGTCGGGCTGGTCGGCGCGGGCCATCGGCTTGTTCGTCGGGATCGGCACCACACCGAGCTTGTAGGTGGTGTGGAACTCGGCCGCCTCGGTCTCGGCGGTACCGGTCATGCCGGACAGCTTGTCGTAGAGGCGGAAGTAGTTCTGCAGCGTGATCGTGGCCAGCGTCTGGTTCTCGGCCTTGATCTCGACGCCTTCCTTGGCCTCGATCGCCTGGTGCATGCCCTCGTTGTAGCGGCGCCCGGCCAGGATGCGGCCGGTGAACTCGTCGACGATCAGCACCTCGCCGTCGCGGACGATGTAGTCCTTGTCGCTCTTGTAGAGCTCCTTGGCCTTCAGCGCGTTGTTGAGGTAGCCCACCAGCGGGGTGTTGGCCGCCTCGTAGAGGTTCTCGATGCCGAGCTGGTCCTCGATGAGCGTGACGCCGTCTTCGGTGACGCCGACGGTGCGCTTGCGCTCGTCCACCTCGTAGTGCTGGTCGCGCTTGAGCATCGGCGCGAGCCGGGCGAACTCCTGGTACCAGCGCGAGGACTGGTCGGCGGGGCCGGAGATGATCAGCGGCGTCCGGGCTTCGTCGATCAGGATGGAGTCGACCTCGTCGACGACGGCGAAGTGGTGCCCGCGCTGCACGCAGTCGGCGAGGCTCCAGGCCATGTTGTCGCGCAGGTAGTCGAAGCCGAACTCGTTGTTCGTGCCGTAGGTGATGTCCGCGGCGTAGGCCTTGCGCCGCTGCTCCGGCGTCATGTCGGCCAGGATCGCGCCGACCTCCAGGCCGAGGAAGCGGTGCACGCGGCCCATCCACTCGGCGTCGCGGCGGGCCAGGTAGTCGTTGGTCGTGACGACGTGCACGCCCTTGCCGGTGATCGCGTTGAGGTAGGCGGGCAGGACGCAGGTCAGGGTCTTGCCCTCACCGGTCTTCATCTCGGCGATGTTGCCGAGGTGCAGCGCCGCGCCACCCATCAGCTGCACGTCGAAGTGCCGCTGGCCGAGGGTGCGCTTGGCGCCTTCACGGGCCACCGCGAACGCTTCGGGCAGCAGTTCGTCGAGGGATTCGCCTTCGGTGTGTCGGCGTTTGAACTCGTCGGTCTTGCCCCGCAGCTCGGCGTCGGACAGCGCGACGATGTCCTTTTCAAGCTCGTTGATGTGCGCCGCGATGTTGCGCAGACGCTTGAGCATCTTGCCCTCGCCGGCGCGGAGCAGTCGGGACAGGACCATCCGGTCGACCTCACTAGCTGATCGTGACGCGTCCGTCACGGACGCTTTGCGGTCATCGTATTAGAGCTGGTCGTGGGGACCTGCCATCCGGTGCGGGTCCGGGTGGCGGACCCCCACACGCGGCTGTCCCCCGCGAACCACGGTACGCGGGGGACAGCTGTTCGGGTCGGCGTTGGCGCAGACTCGCCCTATAGCGCGTCAGCCAACCTGATCACTCCGTAGTCGAATCCCTTCCTCCGGTAGACCACGCTGGGCCTACCGCTTTCTGCGTCGGAGAAGAGGTAGAAGTCGTGTCCGACCAGTTCCATCTCGTAGAGGGCCTGGTCAACCGTCATCGGCTCGGCCGGGTGTTCCTTCTCGCGGACGACCCGTCCTGGTTCGGCGTACCCGTTTTCCGCGGCCATCCGCTGGCCCGGGACTTCGGCGGCGTACTCATCGACCTCCGGCGGCGCTTCCAGTAGCGCGGTCCGGCCTTCGGCCATGGACTGGCCCATCACAACGGGCCGGTCCGCCATCGCTGCGGTCGCCTCTGCCACGGATGTCGGGTTGTGCTGTCCGTAGTGCACCTTTCTACGGTCGTGCATGCGCCGGAGCCTGCTCTCCAGCTTGGTCGTGGCGGCGTCGAGTGCGGCGTAGAAATCGCCTGCGCAGGCCTCGGCCCGCACCGGCGTGCCCTTGCCCATCAGCGTGATCTCGACTCGCTGGCAATTCTTGGCCTGGCGAGGATTGCGCTCGTGGAACAGCTCCACGTCTGCCCGGATTGCCTTCTTGTTGTACCGCTCAAGCCGGGTCAACTTCGCATTGACGTGCTCCCGGTAGTGCGCGGGAACCTCGACGTTGCGACCCTTGACGACGATATCCATTCACGACCTCCGTTCCTTGCGTGCCGTAGGCGAGGTGTGCACGGCGGCGCCGAGAAGGCGATCAGCTCACTTCCGGCGCCAGGGACATGGGTTTTCGCTCCTTCCCTCCCGCCTGGGTAGGCTGGATTGAGTGGCACGTTAGCTCGGTTTACCGATTTGTGACACCCCCCTTGTCGGGCGAAGTCAAGCGGCCACCGAGAGTGATTGCTGCCACCGTTCGAAGCAGGCAGCGGCCGCGGGCGGGCCGCAACCCGGCCGCCTCATCGGCCTTATTTTTCACCCGATCGGGGGCTACGTGCGGTAGCTCCGCGCCGGGCTGCCGGATGACCGGATCCTGCCTGCTCACAATGGGAAAACGAATGGACGGCAGGTGAAGTTCCCGAGTCTGTTCGGGTAACGGCAATCCACCCGAATGCTTCAGGCGGCCGTCGCGGTCAGGCTGAGCACAGCGGCGACCTCGATGCCTGCGGTTCCGAGCACCGCCAAGCAGCTCGCGACCGTCGCCGCGGTCGTGATCACGTCGTCGATCAGCGCCACTTGCGCCGCCTGTGGCGGAAATCGACCTGTCCGGCCGAGCACTCGGCCGGACAGGTTGCGCACTCGTTCGGCCGCATCCAGCCCGGCCGAATCCGCGGCACCGCGCGCGGTCACCAGGCAGTCCGCGACGGCCGTGGGATGGCCCGCGGCGGTGAGCCCGGCCGCCGCACGGTGCGCGATGCGGGACATGTGCGCGCCGCCCCGGCGGCGGGAGGCGATCGTCCGGGACGGCGCCGGCACCAGGCACCAGGCCGGTTCGAGCCGGTGCTCGGCGGTGATCGCGCGCAGCCCGATCGCGACGTGCCGGGCCAGCGGCTCGGCGAGGTGGCGGCGGCCGGACTCCTTGTAGGCGAGCACCGCGCGCCGGGCGGCGCCCCGGTACCGGCCGAGCGCGTACACCGGCGGGGCGGCTTCGAGCAGCGGCCGTTCGACGCGGCGGAGCCCGCCGAGCTCGCGCGCGCAGTCCCGGCACCAGGCCGTGGCCGCCGCGTCGCAGCCCGCGCAGCGCAGCGGCAGCATCAGGTCGACCAAGCCGGAAAGCCCCGCACCGAGCCAGGAAACGCGCACCGGCAGATGGTGCCGCAGATCGCCGTCCCGACTCACCGACGCGTGTCGGGATCGACGCTCAGCCCGGGAAGAACGGGATGGAACCGCCGCCGATCGAGCCCTGGACCAGGGACCAGACGTCGTCGGTGTCCTTGGACTCCCAGATCCCGCTGCGGTCGCTGACGACCACCCGGCCGCGGTTGGCGACCGTGACCGCCTTCAACGGCTGGCCGAGGTTCGCCGCGGTGAACGGGACCCAGCTGAACCCGTCGACCGACACCTCGAAGACCGGCGTGATGTTGCTGTCGCTGATCGCCACCAGCGAATCGTCCTGCAGCCAATCGACGCCGGTGATCCGCACTCCCGGCGGGGACGGCAGCGTGATCGGCCGCTGCAGCATCACCTGACCGTCTTGATCGGACACTCCGGCGACCACGAGGCGCCCGCCGACCACCGCCGCCACCCGGGTCCCGTCGCGGGACAACCGCAGATCGCTGATCGGCCCGCCGCCGGTCACCTGCCCGGCGTCGACCTGGCGTGACACCCAGCTGTTCCCGGCGTCCAGCGCGCGGACCACGTTGCGACCGTCCACAACGGTCCACACCTCGGATTTCCCGCGCCAGGTCGGCCTGCTCATGTCGGCGCCGCGCACCGGAAGTTCGGGCAGGGGCGCGCCGTAGCGGCCGATCCGCAGCTCAACGCCACCCGGAACACGCGTGACCGCCGCGAGATGGCTGCCGTCGGGCGACTGACCCGCCCTGAGCACGTCGTACTCGCCCGAGCCCGCCGGGCCCTGAATCGGCTGCGCGCTGTCCAGGGACAGCAGCCGCTCGTCGACCACCACCAAGCCGGGCAGGTCAGGGCGAGCGATGTTGTTGTTCTCGTAGGACCCGAGGTCGGTCGGCCGCAGATCCTTCCCGTCCGGCAGCAGCGGCGCGCCCTCCACCTTCAGCCGCACCCGCGCGTTGTTGACTCTCTGCAGGGTGAACACCACCTGGGCCGCGATCAGCCTGCGGTCCTCCCGCGAGATGGCGCCGAGATCGCTGAGGTTCACCTCCAGCGCGCCGTCCCCGGGATCGGTCGGGTTGGTCTTCGGGTGCACCCCGGGCGGGATGGCGGTGTGCATGGACGATTCCAGTCCCGCGGACGGGCCGCTGGTCAGCAGGTCGATGACCCGCCTGGGCAGCGTGCTCGCCGGTTGCGCCACCACGTACCGCAGATCCGGGACGATGCCCGTCGAGTCGTGGTCCAGGAAGTAGATCGGGACCGCCCGGTAGACGGAGCTGAACGAGCCCCGGCTGGCGACGATCTCGGGCAGCGGCGTCGCGATGCGCCACTTCTCGTCCGGCTGCCGCTCCACCCGCACCTGGGTCTGGTATTCGCCGACCTCTGGGATGAAGGACGAGTCCGGCAGCAGCCGCCCCACCTTGTCGGCCTGCACGGTGACCATCTGCACGCCGTCGGGCAGCGGAGTGGGGGACGTCGTCGGAATCGTGTCGACGTTGTCCACGATGAGCAGGCCCGGCGCCGGGGCCCAGCTCCGGCGCGCCGCCGGGGTGAGGTGCTGGCGCGCGGACTCGTGGTTGCTCTCCGGGGCGGCGGACGCGTTGACGAAGCTGCGCACCAGGGCGAGCGGGTCGGCGCCGTCCGGTGGCGGGGGCACGGGCGCGGTCGCGTTGCCCTCGTCGACCGGCCGGATCGCCTTCGGGTCCGAGCTCTCCGGGATCGATGCGCACGCCGACACCGACAGCAGCACAGCCAGCAGCACCACCACCCGACGCACGCCCATCACTGGTCCTCCCAGGTCTGTTCGGACAACCGCGCCGGCCCGCGGTCGCGGAACTCCGGCTCGCCGGTCTCGCCGTCCTGCGGCGGATCGACGCTGGCCGCGAGGAGCGCCTCGGGCGCCGCGATCCGGCGGGTGCCGGGCATCTGCAGCGGGCTGGCGTCGAAGGCCTCGCCGGGCTGACGAGGCAGGGTGAGGCGGAAGCACGAGCCCTCGCCGGGTTCGCCCCACGCGTCCAGGCCACCGCCGTGCAGCCGGGCGTCCTCGAGGCTGATCGACAGGCCCAGGCCGGTGCCGCCGGTGCGCCGGTTCCGGGACGGGTCGGCCCGCCAGAACCGGGTGAACACCAGCTCGGCCTCGCCCGAGCGCAGGCCGACGCCGTAGTCCCGGACGGTCACCGCGACAGCCTGCTCGTTGCCGCCGAAGCGGATCTCGACCGGCCCGCCTTCGGCGTGGTCGATGGCGTTGGCCACCAGGTTGCGCATGATCCGCTCCACCCGGCGGACGTCGGCGACGATGGTGAGGTCGCCCGCGGACGGGGCGATCACCCGCAGCGCCACGCCGCTGGTGTCGGCGATGGGGCGCAGCGCCTCCACGGAGCGGTCCACGATCTCGGCGAGGTCCAGCGGCTCGGCTGCCAGGTCGGCGACGCCGGCGTCCAGCCGGGAGATCTCCAACAGGTCGGCCAGCAGCAGCTCGAACCGGTCGAGCTCGTCGACCAGCAGCTCGGTCGACCGGGACAGGCCGGGCGGGAACTGCTCCCGGGAGGCGTGCAGCACGTCGGCGGCCATCCGCACCGTGGTCAGCGGGGTGCGCAGCTCGTGGGAGACGTCCGAGGTGAACCGGCGCTGCAGCTGGCCGAACTCCTCCAGCTGCGTGATCTGCTGCTTGAGGCTGTCGGCCATCTCGTTGAACGACTCCGCCAGCCTGGCCACGTCGTCCTCGCCGATCACCCGCATCCGCTTGTCCAGGTCGCCTTCGGCCAGTTGTTCGGCGATCTGCGCGGCCTGCCGCACCGGACGCACCACCTGGCGGGTCACCAGGTTCGTGATGGCGCCCACCAGCACCAGCAGCACCAGCCCGCCGAGCAGGAGGGTTTGCTGCAAGACCTCGAGGGTGTTCTGCTCGGCGGTCAGCGGGAACAGCAGGTAGACCTGCAGCGGCCGGGTCGCGGTGCTCACCTGCGTCCCCACCGCCAGCATCGTGACGGGCAGGCCCTTCTCCCGCTGCGCGGTGGTGATCTTGGTGGCCAGCTGGCCACGCTCGACGAACTGGCGCAGATCAGGCGGCACGTCGTTGATCGGGCCGGCCGACGGCTGCTGCGACCGTTCGCCCGGCGCTCGCCCGTCGACCAGCACCGGCTCGAACGCACCAGCAACCGTCTCGGTGGTGGACTGCCCCGAGGACGTCGTCGTCAGCCGGTTCAGCGCGGCCTGCAGCTGTTCGGAGACGTTGTCCGCGTTCGGGTCGACCGCGGTCAGCTCGCGCTCCAAGATCGGCTGGCTGACCTCGACCTGCGAGATCGCAGCGGTCTCCTTCGTGGACAGCAGCTGCGACGTGATCTGCCACTGCAGCATCATGCCCAGCGCGAAGACCACGGCCATCGACAGAGCGAGGGTGCTGACCACGACGCGCAGCTGCATCGACCGCCGCCACAGCGCTTCGAAGCGGCGCCAGCGGCTGCGGACCTCCTCGCGGACACGACTGATCAGCCGCTGCACCATGCGGCCTCGACGCGTCCACACCCTCACGGCAACCGTCCCCCGGGCCACTCCGCCACTACGACCCGGCTAGCAACTGTGTCAAAAGCCCGGCCGACCGCCCACACCGGTGCCCTCGACCGGTGCGCAGTTCCGGATCACCGCCCGCCAGCAGTCCGGCGTCCGGAGGCGAAGTCGTTTCCTCTTGCTCCACACCCGCAACTCGCGCCGCGCGCAGGCTCGAATCGCGATCCCGGACCGGATCTGAGATTCCGGCCTGATCGAACCGGGGCGCCTGCTCGCGTCATCAACGTCGCCGGGCCCGGTCAGGACATCCCGATCAACTGGGCCGACCTGCAGAGCGAGAACTACGACGGC
>NZ_JBFAKG010000180.1:0-9694 GCF_040655595.1 Saccharopolyspora sp. NPDC050389 | reverse complement strand
AACTCACCCCGAACACGCTCCACCGCACCAAGATCCACACCGAGATCATCACCCACGCCCACCCACAAGATCAAGACTTAACGAAGTACTACTAGAGCCCCGGCGCCCACACAGGGTCAGGATTCACCCGTCGGCGACAGGCAGGGAACCTCGTAGGGGCGGTTCGCAGATCACGTGGCCCTGCAGGCGAAACCGCCGACACAGCCACCTCCGTCAAAGTCAAGCCAGACAAAGACCTCAGCACCGCACTCCACCGCGAAGTCACCGAAGAAACTTGCAGGTCGCTGAGTGCGCAGCAGCTGTTCAAAGGCCGTTACTCGCTGCACCGAGTAACCCCGGTGCAAGGCGAAACGGCTGGCCATACAGCGATCTTCGCCTTCAGCGAGCATGCTGGCGCCATCGGCAGCGTGTCGCGGGCGCGGCAGATCTTCGGCCGGGTGCTGGCTGCATACCTGGCTGCTGGGGGACGCGCGGTGCGGAGCGGCCAGCTGCTGGATTGAGTGCCAGACCAGTCGGCGACTGCCAGAAGTGAGGAGGACGGTCCGTGCAGTTCGACGTCACCGGAAAGATCTTGCTCGACCAGATCTACACACAGCCCGATCCACGCGCCTACTTCAACACGCTGCGCAAGCTGGACTACTGCATTCCGCAGCAGGCCAAGCCGTACTTCCAGAAGGTCATCCAGGAATACCGGGAATCCCACGGGGTTCGCGTGCCCACCATCCTCGACCTCGGCTGTTCCTACGGCATCAACGCGGCTTTGTTGAAATGTGACGCCACGATCGACGAGCTCAATGAGCATTACTGCTGTACTGATGCCAGCACGGCGGATCGCGACTGGTTGCTGGCCCGCGACCGGAATCTGGTTCGTTCGCGCAGTCAGCTCAAGGACATCCGATTCGTCGGACTCGACAACTCCGAGCCGGCCCTCTCATATGCGCTTGCGGCGGGGTTCCTCGACGACGCGGTGCACGCGGATCTGGAAGCGCACGACCCCACCGAACAGCAACGCGCGCAGCTCACCGGAACGGATCTGGTGATCTCGACCGGCTGCATCGGCTACGTCGGCGAACGGACGCTGGCCAGGATCGCCCGGCAGCACCGGCCCTGGATGGCGCATTTCGTGCTGCGGATGTTTCCGATAGAACCGATTGCAGACGGCCTAGCGGCGTCGGGGTACGAAATCGTTCCCGTACCTGGTGTGTTCAAACAGCGCCGGTTCGCCTCCGTGCAGGAACAATCGCGGGTACTGGAGACGTTGCGGGCCGCCGGAGTGGATCCGAGCGGTCTGGAAGCCGACGGCTGGCTCTATGCCCGGCTCCACCTCTTCCGACCACGCCACGACTGAGAAGAACCCTACGAAGTCGGGGAACTTCAGTTCGATGTCGACGTTGCTGCTGGCCGACTGGAGCAGTCTGCGAACGTGGTCCGCCAGCCACCCCAAGAGGCCTGCCTACTCACGGCCAACCGAGATCGCATGTCGTCAACCGCCACGGCTGCGGCAGAGCACGGACAGCCAGCCGACGTCGCCGGACGAGCGCGCACCAGATGCGGGCTGCTACACGTCGTAGTACAGCTCGAACTCGTACGGATTCGGTCGCAGCCGCAGGTGATCGATCTCGTGTTTCTCGTTTGAAGACGATCCAGGTCTCGATCACGTCCGGGGTGAACACGTCACCGCGCAGCAGGAAATCCTGGTCGGCCACGAGGCTTTCCAGCACCGCGTCCAGCGAGTACGGAACCTGGACGACATCGGCGGCCTCCTCCGGAGATAGCTCGTAGAGGTCCTTGTCGACGGGTTCGGGCGGCTCGATCTTGTTCGCGACGCCGTCTAGCCCGGCGAGCATCATCGCCGCGAAGGCCAGGTACGGGTTTCCAGAGGAATCCGGGCAGCGGAACTCGATGCGCTTGGCCTTCGGGCTGGCGCCCGTCACCAGGATGCGGATCCAGGCCGAGCGGTTTCGCAGAGAGTAGACCAGGTTCACCGGCACCTCGAAGCCGAGCACCATGCGGTGGCACGAGTTCACCGTCGGGTTGGTGAACGCCAGCAGACTCGGCGCATGGTGCAGGTGACGACACGCCTTGGGGTCGCCGAGCGGCGCGCTTGACCCCGAAGAACGAACTTAGATCACGAAAGAAAGGGTCTTCACTGGCTGCGACCTGCGAAGACCCTTTTGGCTGTCGGGCTGACAGGATTTGAACCTGCGACCCCTTGACTCCGAAACTGTCCATAAGAGACAGCGACCAGCGTAAACCGAGAAACCCCGGGACAGCGGTGGAAGTATCCAGAACTCGCAGCTTTCCCCGACTGCCACGTGATCATCGGTAGCAGAGTCGTTTCAGACATGAATTTCACTCTCGCCACCCTCCGATAACAGACACAGGCTCCCTCGGAGAAGTCGGTTCATCCATCACCCGGTGACTACCCGTTGTGCAGTAGTCGAAACGAGCTCGTCGATCGGATGCCGACAAGTCGTCATTGACTGGGTGGTCGGGCTCGGCCTGATCGCTGCTTCTGCGAGCGGCGGTACCTTTCCGGTTTCTGACGAGGTTTTCGGCCGGGAGCAGTCCGCATGCTCGCCAGGTTCATCCAGGCGGGCGGGGACTGCCCAAGGTCGTCTGGCTACGTGCTTCTCCGAGTCTTAAAGTCGGGTCCCTGTGTCTGCTTCGACTGTCACTCAAGGTGACGATCACACCGTAGTCGCCATGTGCGGACGGCATCACCGAAGACTCGAAAGGCATTGATCGGCACCGATTTGAGGCACGAGCACACGGAGAGCTGTAGATCACCTGAGGAGTAGGAATGTTCTTCCACGTCCAGCGAATGATCAACGAGATCGTGCCCGACGAACCGGACCCGGCCGCAGCCAACGCCCTCCAGGAAGGCTTGGGAGGCCAGTTCGGTGAAATGCGAACGATGATGCAGTACCTGTTCCAGAGCTTCAACTTCCGTGGCGCGGACGCCAAGCCTTACCGGGACCTCTTGTACGGCATCGGTACCGAAGAGATCAGCCACGTGGAACTGATCGCGACTACGATCGCTCGGCTGACCGACGGTTCACCGCGCTACAACGGCGCGAAAACGGATCCGCTGGATCAACCAGCTGCCGGTGGTAGTACGCCCCTGTCCAACGCGTTGTCCGAGGGGAACATCCACCACTTCCTCGTCGGTGCCCAGGGCGCGCTGCCGGTCGACGCGGTCGGAAACCCCTGGTCCGGGTCCTACATCTACAACAGCGGTAACCTGGTGCTCGATCTGCTGTACAACCTGATGCTCGAGTCCACTGGGCGGCTGCAGAAGTGCCGCATCTACGAGATGAGCTCGAACAGAACCCTGCGTTCGACGGTGGCGTACCTGATCGTGCGCGACCAGGCGCACGAGAACGCCTACGCCAAGGCGCTGGAAAGCCTCGGGGTCAACTGGGGTAAGACGCTGCCGATCCCGAAGACCAGCGCCGAACGCTACCCAGAAGTCGCAACGCTGCTGGAACGCGGCCTGCACAACAAGCAATACACCTTCAACCTCGACAACCTCTCCGAGGCGGCGAAGGTGTTTCAAGGCAGCTCCCCCTCCGCACGGGACGGCGAAGTGCTGCGAATGGCACAAGCCCCCGAAGGCGTCGCCATGGACATAGCCCCGGAACGACCGGAGGAGTTCAGCCCCGGACTCGATCCGGAACTCGTCGAACTCATCCAGGCCACCGCCGAGATGGAAGTCGCAGCCGCCGACGAGCCAGTCCGCTACGGACCGGCGTGAGGGAGTGATCCGAAGACGCTCGGGCATCGCCTGTGGGCGACCGATCTGCTCCCGAAGGCGTGGGTCTCCCCCGCCCCATCCAGACGGCCACCTGGTCAGACAGCGACCCCGAACTTCAGCATGGTGCTGGACTCCGCCACCGGCACGGTGTCCCGCAGCAGCCTAGTCGCTCATTTGAGTGTTCATCGACCACACCATCCTGCGAATTCGGGGTTGGTGCTTAAACTCCTCGCCCATGACTGCGCCGACCTCTCGGGAGGAAGCCCTGCGTGGGGCCGTGGACACAGCCTTGATCGACCTGCTGACGCTGCCGGTGGCGGGCGGTGAGCACGTGCGGGGAGAGCGTGCCCGTCAGGAGTTGGCCCGCGCGACTCATCTGCTCGATCAAGAGCCACACCTGGATGTACCTAACGCCGCTGTGATCGCGGTACGAACTGCCGCCGACCACCTCTCCCAGAACAACAAGAACGAGGCCCGCACCGAACTGATCATCGCCCGAGGGCAGCTAGCCCGACCAGGCTCCCGCCTCGGCGCTGCACGCGAAATGCCGCCCGCGGAGCAGCAGTCGTACGCCGAAGTCGAAAACTCAGGTCAGGGCAGTGATCCGTAATGCGAACCCGCTGCGGTCGCCCACCGGGTGCCCAAGGTCGGCAGGCGAATCCCGGTGGCGGGCGTCACGGTGACCCCATGAGCTATCTGCGAAAGGAATCGCCGTGATCACGACTGACTTCGGCGTCGGCTCCCCGTGCTGGCTCGACCTCGGTGTCCCCGATGTCGATGCCGCGGCCGCCTTCTACGGTTCGGTGTTCGGTTGGGAGCTTCAGTCGTTCGGTCCGGACGCAGGCGGGTACGGCTTGTTCCGGCTGGACGGCAAGACCGTCGGCGCGGTCGGCCGGCTCACCGAGGAGGGGGCCCGCCCGGCGTGGATGATCTACTTCAAGACCGCCGACGCGGACGCCACGGCCCAAGCCGTGCAACAGTCCGGGGGCACGGTGCGGGCCGGCCCGTTCGATGCCGCCGGTGAGGCTCGGATGGCCCAGCTCACCGACCCGTCGGGCGGGCAATTCGCCGTCTGGCAGCCGGGGAAGAACCCAGGGCTGGAGTCCGTGGACAAGCCCGGCACGCTGACCTGGATCGAGCTCTACACCACCGACGCGGCCACCGCGAAGGAGTTCTACGGTGCCCTCTTCGCGTGGCAAACCGAGGACGTGCCGCTCCCCGGCGGCGGAGGTGCGTATTCGCTCATCACTCCGTCCGGTGCCGGTCAAGAACGCATGCACGGTGGCATCATGGAGCTTCCTGCAGAGCACCTGGCCGGCGGGCGCCCCTACTGGCATCCCGTATTCGGGTCCGAGAACTGCGACGCCACCGTCGCCAGAGTCACCGAGAACGGTGGCAGCGTGCAGATGGGACCGGAGGACGCGAAGGATGTCGGGCGGCTGGCTGTCTGTCTCGACCCGTACGGCGCGGACTTCGTAGTGCTTACGCCAGCAAGCTGACGTTCGGCCGGGCCCCAGCCCGCGTCTGGAACGGGGTCTTCGGGGCGTGACGCGGTCGCCGCAATGCCAGGCCACGAGATCACGAAGCGTCGCACTGAGATCCCTGACCTCGCGGGTTTAGGCAAGAGCAGTGGGCGCAGGAACATGAGCAGGAATCGGATGGTCAACCTCGAACACCTCCGCGCCCCGCTGACGGGGATGGAGCTCGTGTGCTCCGATCACACATTGCTGACCTGGATCGCCGATCAAGATGACGACGTCGTCGTCGCCCTGGCTGATCTGCTGGCGCGGGCCCGGGCCGCCTGCCCGCTGACCGAGCACCGGTGTGTGCAGCTCGACGGCGAGGGCATGGACGCGTAAACGGTGAGTGTGCACCTTCAGCTGATCTTCCACAGTGGCGCACGTCCGCACGATCGGGATCTTCCATGCCGGCGGTCTCAGCGCACGATTGCCGGCCTCCGCGACCGGGGCACCGATGCCGACGCCGATCAACGTTCTGCCCCACTGTCAGGCGAGGCTCTGGTCCGGCGGCGCTGCCTCAAGGCGGTGTGCACTGATTGCCGATGAATAGGTATGAGTCCGGGTGGCAGGGCATTACACATGGTGATCGTTGGATTGCGCCCGGAGTGTTGTTAGCACAGGTACATAGCCTGATCGCGGTGCGGACCGGTCTTGCGCCTGCGGCGGCTGCAGCTGCGGTCGGTGTGCTGACGCGCGTGCGCGCCGTAGGCGGTGGCCGCGGCCATACGCCAGGTGGCCGGCCTCGACCTCGCCGGGCAGCGTGCTGGACACCACGGCGGAAGTGCGGGGCACGGTGGTCTCCCGTGTGTGATCGGTGAGGCGGTGACTCGCCCTGCATTGCAACCCAGTGTCCCGGACGCGTCCGTGTCCCACCGATCCCACCGCATGATCTTGCGTGGAACCCGCCGGACCACCTACGAACCGCGAAGACCCTCATCGCCGCCGGGATCTGTCCCCACTCGTGCGCAACTACCGGTGAAAGCCAAGGGAGCCAGGGAAACTGGGCCGGGTGGGGAGAGCGCCGGAGTGGCGAACTCCAGGCGCCGGGCCACGGAGACTGCCTGATCGGCAAAGCGCTCGTAGAACCTGGCCAGCAGCGCCACGTTTACCGCTGCGGGGATCCCGTGCGGCCAGTCCCCGCCGGTAACGGTCTCAAGAATTCTCGCGTGCAGGGCGTCGACGGCGTCGTCGGTGCGGTTGAGCTCGGCGAACCGGCCTTCCGCACTGCCGGTGACGAGTTCGGAGAGGTGCTCGCACATGCGCACGTCGAGTTCTCCCATTTCCCGGAACTGATCTTCCAAATCCGGTGGCACGACCCTGGCCGAGTGGTTGCGGCGAACGAGTTTCGCGACGTTGACGGCGAGACCGCCCATCCGTTCGACCTTCACCGCGCAGTAGAGAGTGGCCAGAACGGCGCGCAGGTCGCTGGCTACCGGTGTCTGCAGGGCCAGCGACTGGGCGAACCCTTCGCAGGCCTTGCCCGCTCGGTCCAGCGTGGCATCCTCCTCTATCACCTGCTCGGCGAGCCCCACAGCCGCTGGTCTGCCCAGCTTTTCCACGGAGTTCTCTGTTGTAGGGGCGGTTTACGGGTGTTCAGGTGGTCGAGGGAGCGATGGTGGTGGCGTGCCAGAGCTGCCGCCAGGCAGTGGCCCAGGGCCAGTGAGCTGGCAGGTGCAGCACGGGTTTTCGTTGTGGTCGGGCCAGGCGGGCGGGAACGGCGATGATCTTGCGGCGCAGGGTCGCTCCGCGGGCTTTGCTCAAGTTGTGCTGGCCAGCACGCCGGCGGCACGCATCAGGTTGTGAGTGATCGCCGCGCACAGTACCCAGGCGGAGTTCGCGCCGAAACGCCCGGACGGCATGTGCGCCAGCGGCCCGTCGATGAGGTCGGCGAACACGGTCTCGATGACGGCGTGGCGGCGATGGGTGATATCGGCTTCGGGCGCGGGTTGTGTGGAGTCGATGAAGAACGTGTGATATCGCCAGCCCGGGAACAGTTCGTCCTGCCGCGCGGCGTCTTTGACGCGGCGCACGATCAGCCGGGCGGTGACACGATCAGGTTTGGATGCGAAAGCGGTGTAGGCGATTTCGGCGACCTCGGCGTCGGAGATCCACTCCCCGGTATCCGGATCCTGCACCGCGCCCGGATATTTCACCGGGGTCCACGCGTCGGCCGGGATCGCTGCGATCGCTGCGATCGCCTTCCGCACGGCCGGATTCTGGGTCAGTACCAGCGAGAACCGCACCCCAGCGCGGCGGCAGGCGCCGATCACGGCGCGGCCACCATAGGCCGAATCGCCACGGACCAGGATCTCACCAGTCACTCCCGCCGCGCGGGCAGTCGCGATGGCCTGAGAGACCATGCGGCCGGCGCCCTTCGCCGAGCCGGTCTTACCGGCACGCAACCGCATCCCGGCGATCACCGGCGCGGCAGTGTCGGTGCTGATGGTCGTCGCCAGCGGTGAAAGCCCTTTGCGCAGAATCTGTTTGCCCGCGATCTTGGTATGCCCGTAGGACGCGCCTTGCTTGGCGTGCCCATACACCGGCCGCAGCAGCGAGTCGATATTGATGAACACCCGCTCGGCGGAGCCGGGCAGCAGATCGACCCGGGCGCACAACCGCGACAGGTGCGAACGCAGCACCGACTCCAACTGGCGAGCATGCCCGAAACCGAACTCCCGCAACAACGTTCCGATCGTCGACGGCGCATACACCCGGTCGAACACCGTGGTCATCCCGCCACTGCGCAGCACATCGACATCGTCGATACTGTCCGCGCCCGCACACATCCCCGCGATCAACGTCGCCAGCTTCGGCGCAGGATTGGCTGAGCCGGACTTGATACGCGGTGCGTCGATCGAGACCTTCTCCGCCAGCAGCTCGCCCAGCCCGGTCTGCTCGGCCAAACCCATCACCGGCACCAGGCCAGCCAGCGACACGAGATTCTCATCATCGAACACCGCAGACCCTGCGGCGAACCTATGCGAAACTTGCACCCGAAGTGCCCTTCCGAACTGGACCGATCACTGCCTCGACAACAGCGATCATCCCAGCTCAAAGGGCACTTTCCCATTCACCACACACCGACGGGCACCAGCCCGCCGGTGGATCCAGGGTAAGCACTTGAGAGCATCGGATCCACTCTTCGGGAGAAAGGCCCGACCATGATTACCCTCGGTATCATCCTTCTCATCGTCGGATTCCTCACTGGGATCCAGATCATCTGGATTCTCGGCATCGTCGCGGTCGTCGCCGGTGCCGTCTTCGCCGTCGCAGGCGGTACAGGGCACGCCATTGCTGGCCGCAGGCACTGGTTCTAGGCCTGCGGTCGCTCGAATTAATACGGCCTGGTCCTCCAATCCGCGCTTGCGGGACTCGTCGGACACCACACTCACCTCCACAGCCGACCACCCTGAAGGTGGCAGGCAGGTGACCGACCCCGACGGGCACGACTTCAAGCTTTCTTCGGTTGCGGGTTCCAAGAAGCCTGGTCCCAGACTCCGAGAGCACACACCAGAGCGGCCCCACCTGGGCTGAACCGACGAGGGCTTGGTCGCCTTCACGTTCGGACGTGAACCGGAAGACCCTGGGGTTGTGGATCGGTGTCCGTTGGTGGGCTTCGGGGTGAAGGACGACGGCGGTTGGGGTCAGCTCTTGTAGTTGCTCTTCGTCCGCGTCGCCGAGACCGATCACGGCAGTGGTGATCTCGTTGTTGGCGTTCCGGCTAGTCAACACGTCCGGCAAAAACGGCGGTTGACGCTATCCGAAGTGGGTAGAGACCGGGGGCCACGCGCCGCGGATGGCGGTCGCGCGCCGCGCAAATGCAGCGCCGGAGCTGGCCGGCGCCGTGCTCAAGGCGGACGGGCCTCAGCCTGACAGCGGATAGGGGTCATGGCCGGGCGCGACCGTGCGCTTGTCACGGATCGTGCCGTCGGTGCCGCGGGTGACCAGCTCACCGCCGTCGGCACGGACGAGTTGCTCATGCGCCTTCGAGACCGCTTCCTCTTGGGTGGTGGTATGCGCCGGCGAGTCCGTGTCCGTCGGGGTCGGTCACGTGCCAGCCACCTTCCGGGTGCAGGGCCACGTGTCGGGTCGTCATGCCTGATCCCTCCCGCTGCAACGTGCGAGAACTGGCTCTCGGCTGGCTAGGCAGGAGAAAACCGCGAGGTGAGGGATGGGGCCCTGCCTGGGTGGGTCGTCGTCGAAGGCGGGGAGAAAGCTGCGCACGAGCGCAAGGATCTGCGACACCGATGATGTTGGAGGAGGCCACCTCCGCAACGGTGACACCGTGATCGATGGCTGCGTCGAGGTCCACGTGATCGGCCCTAAAGGTTGTCCCGTAATCGCGGGTCTGGGCGGGTAGTGGATCATGTGCTGGTGCAGGTGATCGGGGTTGACCAGCCGGCGTGGATACCGACGT
>NZ_JBFAKG010000179.1:0-9964 GCF_040655595.1 Saccharopolyspora sp. NPDC050389 | reverse complement strand
CCTACAACTCCTCCAAGGCCGCGGTGCGCCACCTGACCAGCCGAATCCGGATGGCGCCCCGCCGCCTTTCTCGAGGAATTCCATTGCGGACTCAGGACTTCCCGCTCAGCCCGCCATGTAGCCGCCGTCGACGACGAACGAGCCGCCGGTGGTGTAGGGCGAGCGGTCGGAGAGCAGCGCACACCATCTCGGCGATGTCGTCGGGTTGACCGAGCGAGCCGAAGGGGAAAGGACGATCCGTCGCGCCCCGGGATGCTGATGGCGGTGTGGGGCGTCGGTTACCGGTTCGACCCGCCCGCTGCTCGGTGATCCGGGCGTGAAGTGGCCGGGACGCTGGGGGGAGGCGTCCCGGCCACACAACGATTCTGGGGCCGTCCGGCAGCCGTGTCCGCCGGTGCGCGCGACGGAGGGTTTTCCTCCACGGACGTCGATCCCGCTGGTGGCGAAGGGGATTGCCGCTTCCGCTCCGCGGGGACCGGTCGGGGATTCGGCCGTCCGGCGAACGACGCGCTCCCGCCTGGTGTACTGTTTCACTAGATAACTGGTGAAATGGTCATTTGACCAGGAAGGGTGATCATGAGTGCAGGAGAGGTGCCCGCGGTGCGGACGCACCAGCTGGCCAAGAGATATCGCCGCGGGTGGGCGCTGCGCGGTTGTTCGCTGTCGTTGCCCCCGAACCGGGTGGTCGCGCTGGTCGGCCACAACGGGGCGGGCAAGAGCACTCTGATGGGTCTGACCGCCGGTCTGCTCAAGCCGACTGAGGGCGACATCGAGGTGTTCGGGCGGCGGCCCAGCGGAACCGGTGCGCCTGAGGAAGTGGCCTACGTGACCCAGCAGAAGCCGCTCTACGCCGGCCTGACCGTGTCGGAGACGCTGCGCTTCGCCGCGCGGATGAACACCCGCTGGGACCAGGCGTACGCGGAGCAGCTCGTCCGCTCGGCGGAGGTGCCGTTCGACGCCAAGGTCGGCAAGCTCTCCGGCGGGCAGCGCACCAGGGTGGCGCTCGTGCTGGCGCTGGGCAAGCGCCCCGGTCTGCTGATGCTCGATGAGCCCCTGGCCGAGCTGGACCCGCTGGCCCGGCAGGCGACTCTGCGCACGCTGCAGGAGGAATCGCGGCAGCACGGCATCGGGATCCTGCTGTCCTCGCACGTGCTGGAAGAGCTCGAAGCGGTCTGCGACCACCTGGTGCTGCTGGGCAACGGCCGGGTGCGGTTGGACGGGCCGGTCGCCGATCTCGTGGCGGGGCACCGCGTTCTGCGGGGAGCCGGACAGCTGCCCGTTGCGCCGGGCGACGTCGTCGACAGCGTGCACTCCGGGCAGGAGCAGGTCCTGATCACCAAGCGGCGCGGGCCGGTGACAGCATCCGGGTGGCGCGAGCACGCGCCCCGGCTCAACGACATCGCGCTGGCCTACATGCGCAACAACGACGACAACGCGGAGGTGGCGGCGTGATCTGGGTGGCCTGGCGGCAACATCGCGCACAGCTGATTACCCTGGCAGCCCTGCTGCTGCTCGGTAGTGCGACCGTGCTGGTGCTGCATGCCAGCATGACCGGTGACATCGAGGAGTACGGCCTGCAGGCGTGCCTGTCGATCCGCGAGAAGACCCCCGACTGCGCGCAGACGCGGGTGGAGTTCCAGAAGGAATGGTTCGATCTGATCAAGGTCGGACAGGGGATGGTCTTCGCGCTCCCGGTGCTGCTGGGTGCGTTCTTCGCCGCGCCGTTGTTCGCCCGGGAGATCGAGCACGGCACCCACGTGCTCGCCTTCACCCAGTCCGTCAGCCGGCTCCGCTGGATGATCACCAAGGTGGCGGTGCTGCTGCTGCCGTCCGCCGTCGTGGTGGTGGTGCTCCAGTTGCTCGTCGCCCGGTGGGTGGCGGCCGCCGGGCTGCTGGGCCCGTTGCGGAGCGGCCCGTTCCAGTGGCTGAGCTTCGACACCACCGGGCCGATGGCGGTCGTGCACCTGCTGTTCAGCTTCGCCCTGGGTGCGCTGCTGGGCGCGGTCATGCGGCGTTCGCTGATGGCCTTGTCCACCACGCTCGGCACGCTGGTCGTACTGCGCGTCGTGGTGACCAACGTCGCCCCGAACTTCTTGCCGGTGCAGCGCCTCACCACGTCCGACCCGATGATCAGCGCGACGCCCAGTGAGCCCGGGGCCATGGTGCTGGACTCCGGCTTCCTCGGCAAGGGCGGGCAGCTCCTGCGCCCTGAGTCGTCGGACGTGACCTCCTGCCCGATTGGTGCGGACTTTGGTGCCTGCTACGCGGAGAAGGGGCTGACCGGAACCTTCGCCGACGTGATCTACCCGTCCGCGGCGCCGGGTCTGCAGCTGGCCGAGTTCGCCGTGTTCGGCCTCGCCGCGGTCTTGCTGCTGGTGGGAACCGCGTGGACGCTGCAACGGCAGCACTGATCCGGCGGCGCCGGGTTCCGCGCTCGGCTGAGCGGGGAGGATTATGCTGGGCCGTATGATCGAGTTCCGGATCGACCGTCGTTCCGGGGTCTCCACGTACGTCCAGATCATCCAGCAGGTCACACAGGCCATGCGGCTGGGCCTGCTGGGGCCCGGTGATCGGCTGCCCACTGCGCGTGAGGTGGTGGAGGCGACGGCGGTCAATCCGAACACGGTGCTCAAGGCGTACCGCGAACTCGAACGCGACGGACTGGTCGAGGCCCGGCGCGGGGTGGGAACCTTCGTGACGCGTTCGCTGGCGAGCGAGCTGACCGCCGTCGAAGCGCCGTTGCGGCGCGATCTGGAGGACTGGATGAGCCGCGCGAAGAGCGGTGGTCTCGTCGTGGAGGCCGTCGACGCGCTCTACGCTGCCGTCCGAGACGAGCATTTCTACGTTGAGGGGCCGAACGCATCATGAGCGCCTTGAGCACCACCGGGTTGTCCAAGAGCTACGGCCGGAAACCGGCGCTCCGGGACTGCACCGTCGAACTGCCCGAGGGAAAGGTGATCGGGCTGGTCGGCGCGAACGGCGGGGGCAAGAGCACGTTTCTCGGGCTGGCGGCCGGGCTGATCCGGCCGTCGGCCGGGCAGGTGCGGGTGTTCGGTGACGAGGTGCGCGGCCGCCTGCACCCGGACGCGGCGTATCTGCCGCAGCACCGCCCGCTGTACAAGGACTTCACCATCGCGGAGATGATCCGGATGGTGGGCGCCGTGAACCAGCGGTGGTCGCCGGAGCGGGTGGAGGAGGCCCTGGCCGCGCACCCGGAGATGGATCGCAGCAGCCGCGTCAGTTCGTTGTCGCAAGGCATGCGCACCCAGCTCGCGCTCGCGCTCAGCCTCGGCCGGCTGCCGAAGCTGCTGCTGCTCGACGAGCCGATGTCGGATCTCGATCCGCTCGCCCGGGAGGACTTCCTCCGGCTGGTGATGACCGATGTCGCCGAGCGCGGGATGACGGTCGTGCTGTCCTCGCACTTGCTCGGCGAACTACGCGACGTGTGCGATCACCTCATGCTGCTGCACGCCGGGCAGGTGCTGCTCAACGGTGATGTCGAGGAGATCCTCGACGACCACCTCGACGTCATCGGCCCGGCCGACGACGGATCCTCGGTCACCGGCACGGTGATCCACACGAGGCGAACGGGCCGGCAGCGGCGCTCGCTCGTGCGCACCCCCGGCTCGCTCGCGGCGGGCTGGGAGGGGCAGCGGCCGGAGCTCGAAAGGCTCGTGACGGACTACCTGCGGGCTCGGCAGGGACGTCGCTGATCACCGCGCCGGCCGGGCGTTCCTGTTCTGAGCGCCCGGCCGTGCTGCCGATGGACGGCCCGACGATCATGGCGGCCCAGATCAGCACGGTGCTCCGGGTGTCCAGCAGCAAGAAGAACGGAAAGGCGAACGCGCCGGTGACGGCCACCCCGCCGAGGTAGAGCCGCTTGCGCCCGAGCCGGTCGGAGAACCCGGTCGCTGTTCTGCGCGTCGAAGATCAGGCACGGCTTGGCCCGGTTGGCGACGTCGGCCTCGATGATCCCGTCGTCGAGCTGTGGTGGGCTGGCCTTCCCGGCGGCCACGATCTCGTCGGCCCACCGCGGTTCGTGGACGACGCACATCGTGTGCAGCCTCCAGGCCGAGTTCTCGATCCGGGAGACCAGGACCCGGTCGAATCCTCGATGCTCCGGATCCGGCCTAGGAGTTCGAGCAGTTCCACCTGCCGCGCCGGCGACGCGGTGCCTTCTTCCGCGCATCGCGGCGTTTCACCCAGCACGGCGTTCCAGAGCAGCCCCAGCACCGGCTTCACCGCGTGCGATGCCGAGTGCGGCCTTCGCGTCGGCGCACAGGTCGTGGAATCCCCGCTCCAGCTCGGCGCCGAGCTCAGGGGCGCGACTGCGCGCCGGACGGTCGGCCGGCACGACACCGAGCCACAGCGAATGAGGCATAATATATAGTGCTGGTCGACGATGCAACTGCTCGTCGATGTCGACGAACCTCTCAGGACGGCCGCCCGGCATCGGGAGTGGCGCGAGGCGAGGGTGAGAACACGCTGATGACTTACTTCCGGGCGGAAACACATGCGGGCCGCGAGGTTCTGATGCCGGAGTCGCGGGCCGGCAGCCATTGGGGCGGCCGCGGTCAGCTCCGCGGCACCGCGGTCAGCGGCGCTCTGGCGCGGGCCGTGGAGGACGCGGCGAGCGCGCTGGACGACGCCGCCGGGTTCCGTCCGGTGCGTTGGACGCTGGATCTGTTCCGGCCTGCGGCGATGGTTCCCAGCACGACCGAGGTGAGCGTGGTTCGTCGTGGTCGGCGGCTGCGGCTCATCGACGCCGCGTTCGTCCAGGACGGTGAGACGGTCGCGCGCAGCAGTGCGCTGTTCCTCGTGACCGGTGGGAAGGTGGATGGTGAGGCGTGGGCCGGGCCGCCCGGGCATAGCGTGCCGGATCCGGAGCTGCTCCCGGCCACTGAGGAGCCGACTGTGTACTACAGCGAGGGAATCGGCTGGACCGACACGGCTGCCCCGCATCAGAACTCGGCTCGGAAGATGGCTTGGCATTTGCCGTCCCCGATCGTCGCCGGTGAAACGCCGACTCCGTTTCAGCACGCGGCGGCCATCGCGGACGCGTCCAACCTGGTCGCGAACTGGGGAAGCCACGGCCTGGAGTTCATCAACGCCGACGTGACGCTCGTGCTGACGCGGCTTCCCGACACGGTCGACGGGATCGGGATCGCCGCCGAGCGCAGGTCCGAGAACGACGGCATTTCCACGGCCGCCACGACCCTCTTCGACCGGGAGGGCCCGCTCGGAACGGTTCTGCTGTCGACGCTGGCCAACAACGCCAACGCCGTCGATCCCCGGAAGGTCGGCATGTGAGGCGCCTCGACGAGGGCGAGTCGTAGGTTCCGGTGGCATCGACGTAACGCCGGGCGCGGTCGAGGCGAGGTCTGTCCGATGTGGATTCTCCGGAGCTGCCTGGCCCACCGGCAGCCGGGAGCGAACGAGCAATAGGACTCCGGAAACGGCTCGGTCCCCCTGCTCGGTGGAGCAGGGGGACCGAGTGGCCGTCGTCAGGCGGTGGCCGTCGGACGGCCCACCGCGGCACTCCGCGAGCGTCGGGGTTCGCTCGCGGTCACTGGACTGTGGTCTCCAGAGTGGCGCGGGCTTCCGGGCCGCCGTTGCGGTGGAAGGCGTGGCCGAGCGCGGCGATGCGGTCCTCGGCCCCGACCGCGATGGCCTTCGCGTGCTGCTCGACGATCGCGTCGAGCTCGTCCAGGCGATCGGGAGTGATCTTCTTGGCCGCCCGGGCCGCCGGCTCGCCGGCCAGCTGGGCCTGGCCCCAGAACAGGTCGCGCACGTCCTGCCGGGAGAAGTGCGCGACGACGAAGCCGCGACGGGGCACCAGGCGGATGAAGCCCTCGCTGCGCAGGGAGAGCAGGCCCTCGCGGACCGGGGTGGTGCTGACGCCGATGGCTTCGGCGATGGGCTCCATGCGCAGGAACTCGCCCGGCCGCACGTCGCCCGAGGCGATCAGCTCGCGGACGTAGCTCGCCACCTCTTCGGACAGCTGTTTCCGCATGGGGGTGCGGTCGCGGACCGGAGCTGCGTCTTTCGCCATCGCTCACTTCACCTTCCCCAGGTTTGTGACGTATTATATATAATTTAGTGGGGATGTCGTGCCTGCTTCTTCGGTCGACTTCGCATCCGGGCGCAGTGGGGCCAGGTGGCGGGCCCTGCTCGACCGGCGGGGCGAAGGTGTCGTGCGGTCGATGGGCAGGCGGTCGGCGTCGGCGTATCGGCTCGCCCGGGGCATGCCTTGACTGACTAGTGCCCCTAAATTAAACATTATATATTGTGCACGGCGCGTCAGGGTTGTAGTTGCGGACGTACCCCGACAGGCCGGAGCGGCGAACTCGCCGAATCCGGACGTCCGCGCACCCGGGCCCGCGCCGCGCGCTCGGCGCCGCTCGATTTCCTCGGCGGCTCCGGCCACCAGGCCCCCACGAACGCAAAGGACGTCCGCCATGCCCGGTCTTTACTTCGAGGAGTTCGAACCCGGTGCCGTGATCGAGCACACGACGCGGCGCACGGTCACCGAGGCCGACAACGTGCTGTTCAGCACGCTGACGCTGAACCTGGCGCCCCTGCACCTGGACGCCGAGTACAGCAAGAACAGCATCTACGGGCAGCGGCTGGTCAACAGCCTGTTCATTCTCGGACTGGTCTCGGGCATCACGGTGCCGGACACGACGCAGGGCACGACCCTGGGCAACCTCGGCTTCGGCGAGATCAAGTTCCCGAAGCCGGTGTTCCACGGCGACACGATCCACATGCGCACCGAGATCGTGAGCAAGCGGGAATCCAAGAGCCGGAACGACTCCGGGATCGTGCAGTTCCGGCACTACGGCATCAACCAGCGCGACGAGATCGTCTGCACGGCGGACCGCGCCGGGTTGATGCTCAAGCGCTCCGCTGCCGAGGGATCCGCCGCTTCCTGAGTCCACGGTGTGCCGGGCGGAGTCGATCACGCGGGAACCGCCCGCCCGGCACCGCCCGCGGCAAGGCCGTGCCTCGCGCGATCCGCGGTCGGCACCTCGCCGGATGACTCGTCGTCGCTCGGTCCGACCGCGCCGCTCGGCGAGATTCCATTCCAGGGAAATTGCAGAAGGAGAATGATGACCTCCACCGAAGAGAGCAACGTCGAGGTCGCGCGCAAGGCGACACGCGAGCTCGCGCGGAAGTTCGACTACGAGTACTGGCTGGAGAAGGACCGCAAGCACGAGTATCCCTGGGAGTTCGTCAAGGCCTTCGCCGATGGTGGCTGGCTGGGCGCGATGATCCCGGAGGAGTACGGCGGGATCGGGCTGGGCCTGGCCGAATCCGCCGTCATGATGTCGGAGATCGCCGCATCCGGTGCGGGGATGAGCGGCGGCTCGGCGGTCCACTTCTACGTCTTCCCGCCGGCCCCGATCCTCAAGCACGGCTCGGAGAAGATGAAGCGGGAGTGGCTGCCCAAGCTCGCGAAGGGCGAGATCCTGATGGCGTTCGGCGTCACCGAGCCGACCGCGGGCGTGGACACCTCCCGGATCACGACCAGGGCCGAGAAGATCGACGGCGGCTGGCTGGTCAACGGTCAGAAGGTGTGGATCACCAACGCGCAGAACGCGCACAAGATCCTGCTGCTGGCCCGCACTTCGCCCCGCCGCGAGGACAAGCCGCTGCACGGCATGACCCTGTTCTTCACCGACCTGAACCGGGACCGGATCACGGTCCGGGAGATCGAGAAGCTGGGCCGGGCCTCGATCGACTCCAACGAGCTGTTCATCGACAACCTCGAGGTCAGCGACGACGAGGTCGTCGGCGAGGTGGACAAGGGCTTCTACTACCTGATCGACGGCCTCAACCCGGAGCGCGCCGTGGTCGGGATGGAGGGCATCGGTCTCGGCCGGGCCGCGCTGGAACTGGCCACGAAGTACGCCAACGACCGGGTCGTCTTCGACCGCCCGATCGGCAAGAACCAGGCGGTCGTGCACCCGCTCGCCGACTCGTGGATCCGGCTGGAAGCCGCCGAGCTGATGGCGATGAAGGCGGCCGAGTTGTTCGACGCGGACCAGCCCTGCGGCCCCGAATCGGCCGCGGCGAAGTTCCTCGGCGCCGAGGCGGGATTCGAGGTGTGCGACCGCGCGCTGTCGACGCACGGTGGTTACGCCTACGCCAAGGAGTACCACGTGGAGCGGTTGTGGCGGGAGGTCCGCCTGCTGCGCAACGCACCGTTCTCGCAGGAGATGGTGCTCAACTACGTCTCCTCGAAGGTGCTCGGGCTGCCCCGGGCCTACTGATTGCCGGCGTCGACCGCAGGAATGGCTCGATCCGCGTGGCTGCGGCAGCAGTGGGGGCCGTTCCTGCGCGAAGGCGTCACGCACCCCTATGACGCCCGCCGCGCCGCGGGCATCTCGGCCATGAACGGACCACGAGCAGCTGCCGTCACCGGAACAGCAAGGGGAATTGGCGCAGAAAGGCGTTACTGGAAATGAATGTTGTCGTTGCACTCGTTGTTCGGTGGCACCTACGACGCCAAGGCCAAGGTCACCAAGGGCACGCCGGTGATCACCGTGCTGCCGGGCGCGATCGAGCCCGAGCAGGCTGCGGGTGCCGCGGCGGTGGAGTCCGTGGAGGTTCCGGCCGCTACGGGTGCGAAGATCACCGGCCGGCAGCCCGCCGAGGCCGGGGACCGCCCGGAGCTCACCGAAGCCAGCATCGTGGTTTCCGGTGGTCGTGGTGTCGGTTCGGCCGAGTCTTTCGATGTCGTGGAGAAGCTCGCTGACAGCCTGGGTGCTGCGGTGGGTGCCTCGCGTGCGGCGGTGGACTCGGGGTATTACCCGCACCAGTTCCAGGTCGGCCAGACCGGTAAGACCGTGTCCCCGCAGCTGTACGTCGCCCTGGGCATCTCTGGTGCGATTCAGCACCGGGCGGGTATGCAGACGTCGAAGACGATCGTCGCGGTGAACAAGGACCCCGAGGCCCCGATCTTCGAGATCGCCGACTTCGGCGTCGTGGGCGACCTGTTCACCGTCGCACCCCAACTCACCGACGACATCGCCACACGCAAGAGCTGACCGGGAAGTCGGCCACCGGCTCCGCCCGGCACCACCGTCCGAAAAGGACCGATCAGGCTTCGGTCACCGTCCGCTTTCCGCTGTGCAACCGACCAAACCGCAATGAGAAGGGCCGCGAGCATGGGTGCCCTGCAGCTCGTCCTGGGCCTGATCTGCCTCGCCGTGACGTTGGTCGCGGTGGTGCTGGTCGTCAGGACCGTCCGACGGATGGTGTCGTCCATCCGGCTCGGACAACCCGACCCGTCCCGAAAGGGCCCGTTCGGGGCCAGGTTCGGGAACGTGGTCAGGGAGGTCCTGGGCCACACCCGGATGCTGAAGTGGGGGCACGTGGGTGTGGCGCACTGGCTGGTGATGGCCGGGTTCGGCGGGCTGAGCCTGACGGTGCTGGAGGCCTATTCCGAGGTGTTCCAGCCGTCGTTCCACCTGCCGCTGATCGGCACGTGGTCGGTGTGGAACCTCGTCGTGGAGTTCCTCGGCGTGGCCACGATCCTCGGTGGGTTGTGGCTGATCGGGGTGCGGCAGGCCAACCACCCGCGCCGCGCGGGGCGGGTGTCGCGGTTCCAGGGCTCGAACTTCGAGCAGGCCTACTTCGTCGAGGCCGTGGTGGTCCTCGAAGGCGTCGGGATCATGGGATTGCGGGCGTTCAAGCAGGCCACCGGCCTGTTCGAGGTCCCGGTGTGGGCGGCGCCGGTCACCCACGCCCTGGGCAGCGTCCTGCCCGCCTCAACCGCAGCCGTGTCGATCTTCGCGGCGTTCAAGATCCTGTCGGCGATGATCTGGGTGATCGTGGTCGCTTCGAACATCACGATGGGTGTGGCGTGGCATCGGTTCAGCGCGTTTTTCAACATCTACTTCAAGCGTGAGGCTGATGGTGATGTCGCGCTGGGTGCGGTGAAGCCGATGATGTCGGGTGG
>NZ_JBFAKG010000178.1:0-10092 GCF_040655595.1 Saccharopolyspora sp. NPDC050389 | reverse complement strand
TACCTCGTCTATCGAGGCGAACAGGCCGTTCGCTCCACACCAGCCAGCGGGGATGCACGACTGCGCGGAACGAGTTCTCAAACAGGCTCTACAGCAACCCAAAGTACTCACGGGTCCTGACCTGGCCGAACAGCCCGTCAGGTTGTTTCGGGGCCGGAGAGTTCGGGACGGTCGTCGAAGGTGCTCCGGACCAGTTCCGCCAGTTCGCCGTGGCCGTGCGCCGCCAGGACATCCGCCACCCGGCGGCCGAGCGCCGCGCGCTCCTCCCCCGTCGCCAGGCCTTCGATCGCGGCCAGCACGTGCTGCGACGCGCCCAGCCTGCTGCCCTGCACCTCGAACTCCTCCAGTCGGAACGAGCGCATCGTGTGCTGGTCAGCGGGCATCGCGGTGATCCACTGTGGAGGGTGGAGGTCCGGGTCGGGCACCCGGGTGTCGTGCGCGGCAGCGGTGAGCCTCCGCAGGTTGCCGATCTGGCGGACCGCCTCGTCGACGTTGCCGTCTTCCCTCGCCAGCCACCAAACCAGCGCGCTACCGGGATTTTTCAGCACGTCGTCGGCCAGGTACGCGCGCTTGTCGCGCTCGTGGTCGCGCGCGCGTTCCCAGAGTTCTTCCTGCTTGCGCGCCTCGGCGAGGCGTCGCAGCCGGTCCGCGTCGGGATCCGGCAGTTCGAGGCGCACGTCGCCGGCCCAGGCCGCCACGCGCCCGGACGGATCAGAGCGTTCCACCCCGAGCGCGGCGTTCAGCCGGTACTGCGCGAGCTCACCTTCGTCCGGCGGGACCTCCGCCACGAAATGGCTCGCCTGCTCCAGGATCAGGTCGATGGCCAGCCCACCAGGATCGGCGTGCGGCAGCCCCGGCGCGTCCGGCTTCGAATACCAGAACACCTTGCCGGAGAACAAGAACTTGTAGTCCGGGTGCGCGCTTCGCATCGGCAGGCCCGATAACGACCGCTCGAGCGGTTGCGGCCGTTCCCGCGGTTCGACGGCTTCGACGGCCGGCGGCTCCAACGCGGGCCTCCGGTCCTGCCAGCGCCGGTATTGCCAGAAGACCACCCACGGAGCGACGCACGTTGCGGCGACCAGCACGAGCCACAGCCACACCGGCCAGCCGAAACGCAATCCGAGCACGACCCAGAGCATCGCCACGATCACCGACACTGCCTTCACGACACCACGCTGCTCACGATTCATCCGGCGGTCCCTCCACGCACAGGCCTGGGCTGCACTCCACAATTCAGTACCGGGCGTCCGGCGCGGCGGAACCGTTCAAGCGGATTTCCGCTCGAACAGAGCAGGCCCGCTCCCGGATCGTGGCGAGCTCAGAAGCGGAGGAACACCGCGGTGGCGTCGTCGTGGGGTTTTCCTCGGCGCCTGCGGCGTTCCTCCGAGGTTTCCGCCTCTTCCGCGGCTCGAACGTGGCGCAGCAGCTCGGCCGGGCCGACTTGCTCGACGAGGTCCAGCAGGTCGGCCCAGTCGCCGAGGCCGAACCGCTCCACGTAGCGGGACGCGCCGTCGGTGAGCAGCACCGCCCGGCGCACATCCGCCGCCGGGACCACGCCGTGCACGGCTTCGTACGCCGCTTCGGGTTTCGTGCTGGCCACCCAGAATCCGCCCGGCTGGTTCCGCAGGTCGCGGACCGCTTCGAGCGTGTAACTGGGCAGACGTTCGATCCGGTCGTCAATGATCGGCCGGGTTTCGCCCGCCACGTCGAGCACGATCGGGCTGTCGGCGAGCGCCAGGTACTCCAGGTCGTAGCCGCGCAGCCTCAGCAGCGCCGCAGTTGCCGAGGGGCTCGACGGGTTGTGCAGGTCGCAGGTGTCCCCGTGCGCTGCACAGGTCGCGCGGATCGCGTCGGCGAGGACGTCGGCGACCGTCCCGTCCGACGCGGCGAGCCGCCGCTCCAGCTCGCCGCCGAGCCGGCGCACCAGCCAGGGCACGTCGTGCGCACAGCCACTGTCCACACCGGACGGAGCAGTCGCGCCGTCGAGGACGAACGCCCAATCCGGTCCGGCGGCCAGGTAATCCTCGTTCGGCCGGCCCGGCGTGGCGATCGTCGCCTGCGTCGCCTGCACGCCCGGTCAGCCGCCGGGCCGCTGCGGCAGGTGGTGCAACGCCGCCACCAGCGGCGCCAGCTCCGGGACCTGTTCGCCTTCGACCAGCGCCTTCTCCAGGGCTTCGTCGTGGGTGGGGCGGGCCTTCTCCCACAGGGTTCGGCCCGCGTCGGTCAGCTCGGTGTAGATGCCGCGGCGGTCGTCCTTGCACAGGACCCGCGTCAGCAGCTCGCGGTCTTCCAGCCGGTTGACGAGCCGGGTCGTCGCGCTGCCGCTGAGCGCCGTGGCGCGGGCGAGCTGCTGCATCCGCATGTGCCAGCCGTCCTGCCTGCTCAGCGCGTCCAGGACGGTGTATTCGACGACCGACAGCCCGTGCTCGGCCTGCAGCGCCTTCTCCAGCGCGGCTTCGAGCGTCCCGTGGAGCGCGGCGAGCGTCCGCCAGCCGTGGGCCCGAATCTCGACGGCGTCGTCGGCGATCCCCACCGCGCACCTCCCTGACGTGACCTGTATCGCCTACGACTATAGCAGCTTGCGCGGATATGAAGCGCATGCAAGTGTTTATAACGCGCTTGCAACTACCTGCTTGCGCCTTGTATCTACCCACGCATCTACCGCTAAGGAGCCACGGGCATGCCCGTAGCACTCATCGCCCTCGCGCTCGGCGGGTTCGGCATCGGACTCACCGAGTTCGGCATCATGGGCCTCCTCCCGGAAGTGGCCGGCGACTTCGCGGTCAGCATCCCGGTCGCCGGCTACCTGATCTCCGGCTACGCGATCGCCGTCGCGGTCGGCGCCGTCCTGCTGACCGCGGCCGTGACCCGGCTGCCGCGCAAACCGGTGCTGGTGTGGCTGATGGTGTTGTTCATCGCCGGAAACCTGCTCTCCGCGCTCGCCCCGCACTACGCGGTGATGATGATCGGCCGAATCCTGGCCGCGCTCACCCACGGCGCGTTCTTCGGCATCGGCGCCGTGGTGGCCGCCGCCCTGGTGCCGCCGAACCGCAAAGCCGGCGCCGTTGCGATCATGTTCACCGGCCTGACCACCGCGAACGTCCTCGGCGTGCCGCTGGGCACGTTCCTCGGGCAGGCACTGGGCTGGCGCTCGACGTTCTGGGCCATCACGATCATCGGCGCCATCGCCCTTATCGGCATCCAGCTGCTCGTCCCCGCCACCGCAGGTCGCGAAGCCGGCACGGCCAACCTGCGTGCCGAACTGGTCGCCCTCAGGCGGCCGCAGGTGTGGTGGACGCTCGGCGTCACAGTCCTCGGCTTCGGCGGGATGTTCGGCGCCTTCACCTACATCGCGCCGCTGGTCACCGACGTCTCCGGCTTCGCGGCCGGCACCGTGCCGTGGCTGCTGCTGATCTTCGGTGTCGGCCAGTTCGCCGGCAACCTGACCGGCGGCAAGGCCGCCGACCGGCACCTCGACCGCACCATGCTGATCGCGCTGATCGCGCTGGTCTTCATCCTCGTCGGCTTCGCCCTCGCCGCCGAGAACCGGATCCTCACCGTCATCGCGATCGCGCTCATGGGCGCCTTCGGCTTCGCCACCGTGCCACCGCTGCAAACCCGGGTGATGAGGTACGGCGGCGAGGCGCCGACGATGGCGTCGGCGCTCAACATCGCCGCCTTCAACATCGGCAACGCCCTCGGCGCCTGGCTGGGCGGGCTGACCATCGCCGCGGGACTCGGCTACACGTCGCCGCTGTGGGTCGGCGCGCTGCTCGCCGCGATCAGCACCGGCCTGCTGGTCGCCGCGATCGCGACGAAACCCAAGCCCGCCCAACGAATCGAGCCCGTTCCGGTCGCTCGAGAGGCTGTCTGAGAACTCGTTCTGCGTGGCGGCGCCCCGCGGGAGTTGCAGACTCCGCCTGGACTGCGGAATCTCCGACGTACGCATGCCCGGAGGCCGCGAGCGGTCATGGCCACGGCGGCCATGACCGCTCAGCCTCGCTTGAACAGCACGTACGCCTCGACCCAGCCGTTCTCGTTCGGCACCACCGAGAACTCGTCGAGCTCCCAGCCCTTCTCCTCGATCGTCTCGATGCGCTGCGACCACGGATCGATCGCGTCGTCCTTGCTGCCGGGAAGTGCCACCAGGCGAACGGTGAACCGCCGCCGCCCCGAATCGAGAGCGGCGGCGGCCATCGCACCGAGATCGGCGGCGGAGTTCTGAAAGAGCCCCATTCCCCCATTCAACCCCAAATACCCCGAAATACTCGAAACGGGTCAGTGGTCGTCGTTGCGGTAGAAGAGTTCTTCCAGATGATCCGCGGTTTCCGCGACGAAGTTCAGCGGATCGGTGAACTCGTTGATGTCGAGGTTCAGCAGCGGCAGCGAATGCCGGAGCACGACGTGGTCACCGATGATCAGCGCCCCGCACACGACCGAGGTCTGGCCGAGTTCTTCCAGCAGTTTCCGCAGGTTGATGCCCTCGGCCCGGCCGATCACCGAAACGACCTGCACCCAGTCCTCGCGGCCATCGAGCCGCTCGTGGCAGACGATGACGATCTGGCTGCGGTCGTCCTCGTACTCGACGAGGATCCGGACCTCGTCCTCACTGTCCTCGATGATCCGGTATTCGGGCTCGTCGTCCTCCTCCCCACCGATGACGAGCCGGTATTCGGTTCGTACGAATTCGAGAAGATCTTCCCAGGTCGCCACGATTCCTCCCAGCAATCGGCCGCGAACCGGCACGGATTTCGTCGGCGATCTTGCCATGCCGCCCCGTCGCGCCAACCCGTTTTCCGGTCGGGAGCAACCGAACGCGTTATTCGGTGCGCAGCGGCAGCGAATTCGCGCCGATGATATCCGTGCCCGGCATGAGGACCGCCGGGTTCGCCGGATCCGTGCGCAGCCGCGGAAAGCGGTCCAGCAGGATGTTCATCGCGATCCTGCCTTCAAGCCGGGCCAGCGGCGCGCCCAGGCAGAAGTGGATGCCGCGCCCGAACGCGATGTGCGGGTTGGGGTCCCGGGCCGGGTCGAAGACGTCCGGGTCAGCGAACACCCGGCCGTCGCGGTTGGCCGCCCCGAGCCACACCGAGATCATCTGGTCCGCCGGCACCCGCCGGCCGCCGATCTTCGTCTCGGTCATCGTCGCCCGGTAGGTGAGCGCGAACGGGGTCAGCAGGCGCAGCGATTCCTCGATCGCGCCCGGCACCAGCGCGCGGTCCGCGCGCACCCGCGCCGCCTGCTCCGGGTTCGCGTCCAGGCACATCACCGTGTTGCCCAGCAGCATGGTGGTGGTGATGTGCCCGGCGGCCAACAGGAGGTTGGCGAAGTTCACCACCTCGTTGTCGGTGAGCCGCTCACCGTCGACCTCCGCCCGCACCAGCTGCGTCAGCAGGTCCTCGCGGGGTTTCCGCCGCCGCTCGGCGGCGTGCTCGCGGAAGTAGTCGAGAATCTTCCGGAAGCTTTCCAGCCCGGCGTTCATCTCACGCTGCTGCTCCTCGCCCTGGTCGACGACCGAGAGCTGCCGGCCGCCGCCGAGCTGCTCCTCCACCCACTGCCGGAAGAGGTCGCGGTCGCTGCTGGGCACGCCCAGCAGCTCGGCGATGACGATCACCGGCAGCGGATAGGCGAGATCCGCGACCAGTTCGAGCTCGTCCCGGTCGCCCACCGCGTCGAGCAGTTCGTGCGTCAGCGCGGTGATCCGCGGTTCGAGGTCGGCCACGATCTTCGGGGTGAAGGCGTGGCTGACCAGCCGGCGCAGCTTGCGGTGGAAGGGCGGGTCCATCTGCGTCAGATCGCCCTCGATGAAAGCCTGGTCGATCTCGACCGGCATGAGTCGTGCGAGGTCGTTGGAGAACGTCGTCGGGTCGCTGAGGACTTCGACCGTCTCCGGATGGCCGTAGACGTTCCACACACCCCGCGCTTCGTCGAAGTCGACCGGACTCTCCGGTTTCTCGCCGCGCAGCCAGAAGTGCTGCGGGTCTACTGGTATGCGGGCAGCATCGAGTAGCATTCGTATTGCCCTTTCGTTGGTGTGAAACGAAAAGTGTGTTCGTCCAGTCAGGACTGATACCGGCCCGGGTCGACGGGCCGGAGCAGGGCAGCAGAAGACGCGCAGTGCGTTTCCGCGTGAACATCGGCCACGTCAGGACATGGCCGGAATCGTTGCGCAGGAACTCGGTCCTGGCGTAGGTCGCCGGCCGAAAGCTCGGCGACGTCGTGCCTTTCGGTGCCTACTCGCCGATCACTCGTCGGCGACGAACGAGGAGCGGCGCACGACGATGTCACCGGCCACGGTGCGCGCGCGGACCTCGACGGTTTCCTCCGATTCCGCCGGCGCATCGGCGCTGTCCAGCGCGTTGTGCACGCGACCGGCCGTGGCGTCCAGGTCCAGGTACGCGGCGGTTCCTTCGCGGATGCCGATCTCCAGCTCCCCCACCGATACGCCCAGCGTCACCGTGCCACGCGCGACTTCGCCGATCCGGATGTCGCCGTTGGCGGTTTTGGCATGAACGGAGTTGTGCGCCCTTTCGACGGAGATGCCGCCGTTGGCCGCGCTCAACCGCGCGTCACCGCCGATCTCGCCGATCTTGGTGCCCCCATTGGAATTCTTGAACACCCCGGCACCGTCGACCAGCCTGATCCGCAGCTCGCCCGACCCGGTGGCGACCTCCGCCGGGCCCGCCACATGGTCGACGGTGACCGCTCCGGTAGCGGTCTTCGCGTTCAACGGGCCGGTGGCGTCGAGCCGGATGGCGCCCATCGCGGTCCGGAACCGGCATTCGCCGAGCCGTCCCTCGCCGCGGAAATCCCCCATCGCCGATTCGGCCTGCACCTGCGACCCGGCCGGCAGCTCGATCACCACCTCGACGGAGCCGCCGTCGCGGGGGCCGTAGTGCCGCCACCGCTTCGACGTCTTGACCAGCAGCTCGCCATCGGAGAACTCCACGCGGGTCAGTTCCGCCGCCGTCACGTCATTCTTCCTGGACGGGTCGGTCGGCCGCACCTCGACGGCGGTGTCGGTCCGGTCGCCGGCGACGATCCGCACGTCGCCCATGACGACGTCGATCGTGGCGGAAATCGGTTCCGGCGTTTCGAAAGTAGGCATGGTTGTCCCCTCAGATCGTGCTTGGTGAGCGTCCTCGCTGGTAGGACGTGTGGTGTGCGGGTCGGAGCGCGGGGCTAGCGCGCCCAACCGGTGTAGCGCTGTCCGCGTCGGCCGCCGCTGCGTCCGGCGGGCCGATCGGCGGGTTCCACGGCGGCGGCCGCGGCCCGGACGAGCCACGCGTTGACCGACAGCCCTTCTCGCCCGGCCGCCTCCTCGACCCGGGCCTTGAGCCGTTCGGGCATCCGGACGTTGATCCGCGACATGGCTCCTTCGTCGGCCTCCAGGAGTGGCCGGGCGTCCGCCGGCGCGCTCTCGCCGCCGGCCGCCGCCTCGACGGCGTGTTCCACCGGTGGCGCCGTCACGACGAATTCCGGTTCCCCGCTGCGGAACCGCAGATCCACCGACCCCGGCGCGAGATCGCGGGTGATCTCGTCGGCGGCCGACGACAACGCTTCCAGCAAGGTCAGCCGGAGGGCGGACTCCAATGGCGTCGTGAGCCGCTCGGCAAGCTCCCGAGCATCGTCACCACCGACTTCGGCGGCGACGGAGAGCTCCCGCCGGATACCGTCGACATACACCCCAAGATCCATGGCACCATCATGGCACCGCCGTGGCACCAGCGCAACTGTTTATGGCACTAGCGGCACCATCCGGGCCCGGGCGACGGCGCGCGGCACCGGGCCGAGACGGAGAAAGATCAGCGTTCTCGCTGGCTGACGCGGCGCAGCGCGGTGCGGCGGCGATCGCCACCGCCGCCGTCAGCAACGTCGCGCCGAGGATCACCGCGCGCAGCGACGTGACTCGGCGAGCGGCCCGGCGAGCACCTCGCCCAGTGGCATCAGGCCCCAGGCGAGCGCCCGGTGCGCGCTGGTCACCCGGCCCATCATCGGGCGCGGCGTCAAGCGCTGTCGGTTGGCCGCGGACAGCACGTTCCCCGCGCCCGCGCCCAGGCCCATGACGAAGTACGCGGCCCACGCACCGCCCGGTGCCCGCACCACACCGAGCAGCGCGATTCCCGAGACCAGCGCGAACAGCGCGCCGACCATCACCGATCCGCCGCCGAATCGCCCGGCCAGCCGGGACGCGACCGGAGCGGCCAGCAGCGTGCCGATCGCGGTGCAGACCAGCGACGTCGGCACGGACGCCGCGGGCAGGCGCAGCGACTCGATCACGAAGAGGAACGCCACCGCGTTGACGCCGCTGGTGAGCAGCGCGGTCGCGCCGACGACGCCGACGACCGTGCGCAAGTCCGGGCTGCGCACGAGAAAACGCAGCCCCGCAACGCGGGGTCGAGCTGCTTGAGCTCGCGGGCCAGCGCCAGCGAGGCGGTGTTCTGCTGGAACGTGGTGGTGAATCCGATCAGGCCGCCTGCGGTGTCGGCGATTTCCTTGGCGTAGGAAGAGATCCAGTCGGGCACGAGGTCGTGCAGCCGCAGGCACAGCTCCAGCCGCTCCGCGTCGATGCGCCCGGTCAGCGCCTCCCGGAATTCCGCGGCGCGCCATCCGCGCACCCCGTGCAGGGCGGCGGCGAAAGCCCAGTCCGCGACCTTGTACCGCCGCTACCCGGATCGCGCGTCCATCGCCACGGCCCTGCTGGACGAGCACGAGCGCGTGCTGCAGGAGAAATTGCTCCGCGGCGATCCGCCGCCGGGACCGGGCGCGCCGCCTGCCGAACGCCTGGCGGCGCGCTACGAGGCCGTGGTCGACCTGCTCGAACGGCACATCCACCTGGTCCTGGGCACCGAAGTGGGCAGATCCCGGTTCGAGTCCGGCGCCTACGGGTTCTGGCGAGCGCACGTCCGCTCGCTGCTCGCGGAATCTTCCTTGGCAGAGCCGGAATCCCTGACGGACTCCCTGCTGGCGCCGCTGGCGCCGGAGGTCTTCCAGCACCAGCACGAAACCCTGGGCATGGGAACGAGGAGAATCAAAGCGGGCCTGACCGAATTGGCCCGCAGAATCCTGTAGGGGCGAAAACCACTACAAGGCAAGCAAACGCTGCTTGAGGAATGCAAAAGGCCGCCGCGCCGGGCGAATGCCTCAGTCGTCGAGGAGGTGCTCCCGGCCGAACATGGTGGCGGCGGCCCGCGCGCTGGGCGTACCCGCGTCGAGGTCGGCTCCGGCCTCGCGGAGCACGGCCACCACCTCGTCCGCGCCCTTGAACAGCGCACCGGCGATGGGCGCCTGGTCGCGCGCGTTGCGCAGATCGGGATTCGCGTCGCGGGCGAGCAGCGCGCGCACCGTCTCGGCGTGCCCGTGGTAAGCCGCGAGCATGAGCAGGGTGTTCCCGGCCTCGTCGGTCACGTCGACCGGGAGTCCGTGGTCGACGAACTCCGCCAGTTGCTCGGTTTCGCCTTCCCGGGCCAGATCCATGGCGATCGCCACGACGCGCTCGGCCTGCTCCGGAGTCAGTCCACCGTGGCTCATCAGTAGTTCTTCCTGATCACGTCAGCGAAATTTCCGGTCGGTTCGAAACAGGCGCGGCGGCCACGGTTTTCCGTGGCCGCCGCCCTGCTAACCAGGTCGAAGACCTAGCGGGCCTCAGCCGTTGCTCGCGGCCAGGGCCTCGATCGCCTTGCGGACGCCCTCACCGTAGGCCGGATCGGCCTTGGTGCAGTTGGCGATGTGCCGCTCGATGGTCGCCTGCGAGGCGCCGTCGATCGCCCGCGCGGTGTTCTCGAAGAGCACCTGCTGCTGCTCCGGCGACATGCTCCGGAACAGGTTGCCGGGCTGCTCGAAGTAGTTGTCGTCGTCCTCGCGGTAGTTGAACCGGTCGGCGACGGCACCCACGGCCTGAACCGGGTCGCGGTAGGAGGCCTGCTCCTGCCAGCGGCCGTACGAGTTCGGCTCGATGCCCGGGGTGGCTCCCTGGTTGCCGTCGACGCGCATGGCACCGTCGCGGTGGTAGGAGTTCACCGGGTTCTTCGGCGCGTTGACCGGGATCTGGTGGTGGTTCACACCCAGGCGGTACCGCTGGGCGTCACCGTA
>NZ_JBFAKG010000177.1:0-10405 GCF_040655595.1 Saccharopolyspora sp. NPDC050389 | reverse complement strand
GTTCGCTCCGGTAAGAACCGGAGCGAACACTCACGAGGCTGCTCTGGGCTCCTCGATGAGCTGCGGCAGTTTTCCGCCGTCGTCCGGTCGGCTGGCATGCGGGCGAACAGCTTGGTCCCGGAAGCGTTCTGGAAAGTCGCACGCAGTTCCTCGCTGCCACCGGTCGGTCCACTGCGGACATCGCGGCGCGACGCAGGACGTCAATGCTCGGGGTGCTGGGAGGGCGACCGCTCGGCTTGGTCGTCGGCCGCGAGAGCGGTTTCGCCGAGGTGGGTGGCGGCCCAGGTGGCGAGGAGGGTCATGGCATCGGCGGACGCGGTCCCGGGTTCGGGGCTGTAGATGGTGAGGACCAGGCCGGGGTCGGCGGGCAGCGGCATCGTTTCGTAGGTGACCGTGATGTCGCCGACGACGGGGTGGTGGAAGGTCTTGGTGCCGGTGTAGTGCAGGCGCACGTTGTGCTTGGCCCAGCGCACCCGGAATTCCTCGCTGCGGGTGGACAGTTCGCCGACGAGGTCGGAGATGCCCCGGTCGTAGGGGTCGCGGCCGGCGTCGGTGCGCAGCAGGTTGACCGCGCTGTCGGCCATCCATTCCCAGTCGGGGTAGAAGTCTCGCGCCCGGGGGTCGAGGAAGCAGAACCGGACGAAGTTGACCGGCTGGCCGGGGTCGGGGTGCAGCGGGTCGGGGTAGAGCGGGGAGTAGAAGGCGTAGGCCAGCTGGTTGCCGCAGACGAAGTCGTGGCGGGCGTTGCGCACGAACGCCGGCACCGTCATGGAGTCCACCAGGCGCTGCACCATCGGCCGGATGGTCTTCGTGCGGCGGGGCCGGGGCCGCTGCGGGCTGGTGGTGGCGCTGCGGTGCAGGTCGAACAGGTGGGAGCGCTCGGCCTCGTCGAGCTGCAGGGCGCGGGCGATCGCGTCGAGCACGGCTTCGGAGATGCCGTTGACCTTCCCGCGCTCGATCTGCGTGTAGTAGTCGACCGAAAGCCCGGCCAGGGTGGCGACCTCCTGGCGGCGCAGTCCGGGCACGCGGCGCTTGGCGGCGTCGTAGACCGGCAGCCCGACCCGGTCGGGGGTGATCCGGGCCCGTCGCGACGCCAGGAACTCGCCGATCTCCGCGTGGTGCTGCTTGCCCATGCCGCCGACGTTACGACGCCCGGCCCACCGCTGCCAGGTCCTGCGAGGGGGGTGCTGCCGGCACCCCCCTGAACGCCGCCTCCCACACCCGCGACGTGCGGCGTTTCCTGGGCATCGGTCCGCTACGGACCCGATGAAGAGCCACCTGGAGGGGCGGAGACGTTGAGCACATCGCTGCGAGGGGCCACGAGCAGCACGCGGACGCCGGGGCTGGTCTACGTGATCGCGGCGGGCATCTTCCTGATGGGCACCACCGAATTCATGATCGCGGGGCTGCTGCCCGAGGCGGCTGCCGACTTGGGCGTGGATGTCGCGCAGGCAGGCCTGTTGGTGTCCGCGTTCGCGGTCGGGATGATCGTCGGGCCGCCGGTGATGGCGTTGGCCACGCTGCGCCTGCCCCAGCGGGCGACGTTGGTGCTGTCGCTGGCGGTGTTCGCGGTGGGGCACGTCGTGGCGGCGTTGAGCGGCTCGTTCGCCGTGGTGACGGTCTCGCGGGTGGTCACCGCGCTGGCCACCGGGACGTTCTGGGCGGTCGGTGCCGTGGTGGCCACCACGGCCGCCGGTCCGGGGGCGAGTGCCCGCGCGCTGTCGGTGATGTCGGGCGGGCTGAGCCTGGCCGTGGTCGCCGGGGTGCCGTTGGGCACCTTCGTCGGGCAGTACACCGGTTGGTGGGGCCCGTTCTGGATGCTGGCAGGCCTGGCGCTGCTGGCCATCGTGGCGGTGCTGCGATTCATGCCGGCCGCCACCGGCACCCAGCGCGCGGAGGTCACGGTGCGCGGGGAGCTGGCCACGCTGCGGCCGTGGCGGTTGTGGGTCGTGCTGGGCGCGATCGGGCTCGCCCAGGCCGGGTTCCTCGGTGCCTACAGCTACATCAGCCCGCTGCTCACCGACGGCGCCGGCATCCCGGTCGAGTTCGTGCCCCTGGTGCTGGTCGGGTTCGGGATCGGCGCGCTGGTGGGCACGGCGGTGGGCGGTCGTCTCGGCGACCGCCGTCCGCTCGCGACCGTCGCCGGAGCGTTCGCGCTGACGTCGTTGTTGCTGGTGCTGATCGTGTTCAGCTCGACCCGGTCGACGGTCGTGGTCGCGCTGGTCGTCCTGCTCGGGGCGTCGGGGCTCGGGGCCAACCCGGTGCTGATCGCCCAGACGCTGCGCCACGCGGGCAGCGGTTCGACGCTGGCGTCCTCGCTGGCGACCGCGGCGTTCAACCTGGGCACCGCCGTCGGCGCCGCGGTGGCCGGGGCCACCCTGTCGACCTCGTGGGGTCTGGTCGGACCTGCCGCGCTGGGCGCTGCCGTGACCGGTGCGGCGCTGCTGCCAATCGGACTGCTCGCGGCTGCCACGACTCGACGCGCCCAGGGCGATGCGCCCGGAAGCCGCCGTGAAAGCGAAGACGAGACGCCTGTTCCCGCTCCGGTGAGCTGAACCCACGGGCCGCCAGTTCAGCCGTATCCGCAGAAGATATTTGCACGAGGAGAAAATCATGCTTGGTGCTGTGCTGCACGCCCCCGGTGATGTTCGGGTCGAAGAGCGGGAGGACCCGAAGATCCTCCAACCGACCGACGCGATCATCCGCCTGTCCGCGGCGTGCGTGTGCGGCTCGGACCTGTGGCCGTACCGGGGCATCGAGCAGCTCGACGGCCCGACGCCGACCGGCGATGCTGGAGCGGATGATGGACCTGGCCGCGGCCGAACTGGACGTGGACCCGGTTGCGTTGCGGCGCAAGAACTTCCTCGTGCCGGAGTCCTTCCCGTACAAGACGGTGGTCGGCGCCAACTACGACAGCGGAGCCGGGACAGTTCGTGATCGGCTCGTTCTTCGCCTCCGACAACACCTGCGAGGTGTGCCAGGCCGGTTATCAGAGCTCGTGTATCCACCGGGTGATCATGGGCTCCATCGGGACGCAGGCGCAGCTGCTGCGCGTTCCGCTCGCCGACGGCACGCTCGTCGCCACCCCGGAGCTGCCGCCGGCGGATCTGATCCCGAGCCTGCTCACCGCCTACGACGTGCTCGGCACCGGCTGGTTCGGCGCGGTGGCGGCCGAGGCCGGGCCGGGCAAGACGGTCGCGGTCGTCGGTGACGGGGCGGTGGGGCTGCTCGCGGTGCTGGCCGCGAAGCAGCTCGGCGCGGAGCGGATCATCGCGATGAGCCGTCACGAACCCCGCCAGAAGCTCGCCCGCGAGTTCGGTGCCACCGACATCGTCGAAGAACGCGGTGACGAGGGTGTGGTCAGGATCAAGGAGCTGACCGGCGGGCTGGGCGCGCACAGCGTGGTCGAGGCGGTCGGCACCCAGGAGTCGATGATGCAGGCCATCCGCTCCGCCCGGCCGGGAGGGCACGTCGGCTACGTCGGCGTCGCCCACGACGTCGCGTTGCCCGGTGACGAGTTGTTCTTCTCCCACGTACACCTGCACGGCGGTCCGGCCCCGGTGCGCCAGTACTTGCCGGAGCTGATCGACCTGATCTGGCGCCGGGAGATCGATCCCGGCAAGGTCTTCGACCTCACCCTCCCGCTGGAGCAGGCGGCGGAGGGCTACCGGGCGATGGACGAGCGCCGCGCCATCAAGACCCTCCTCACCTTCTGACACGGCTTCTCTTCCCCGGTGAGCGCTGAAAGAGGAATGCATGGTCACCGAACCTTGCGAACTTCCCGGCTCGCCTGGCGACTGGCGCGAAGGCGACGCCTGGTAGCGGCTCCAGTCCTCGTGAGTGTTCGTTCCGGTTCTTACCGGAGCGAACACTCACGAGGCTGCGGGGCCCGGTAGCCGGGCGGGGTCGGGGGCAAGCCCGGCTACCGGGAGGATCGGCGCGCTGGGGTCGGGGAGGGCGCGCCGATCCGGTCAGGGGTCAGACGGCTCTAGACGAGTCGCCTTCAGGTGGAGCGCGGAGGCGGTGGCGGGCGGTGTACTCGGCTTCGCGTTCGGCCTCGATGTCGTGGATGAGCTGCCAAACGCCGTAGGCGTCGTCGTCGGCATCGCCGTGCTGCGGATTCGACACCGGGATGAACAGCATCGCGAAGATGACGACGTTGAACGCGATGAGCGTGCCCAGCTGCAACCAGAACATGACGCCTCCCGGCCTGTCACCGTCCGATGTGGTCAGATCAGCGTTCTCGCTTGACGCACTGCTGCTTCCGCAAGTGCTGCGCTGCCGTGCCGGATCGGGCTGGATCAAGCGCCTTCAGGCGCGCCTCGGCGAGTCGCACGCAAACCGCGCAGCGCGGCCGGGTCGTGGTCGGATGCCCGACGGCGGCCCACATCACCTCGGCTCCGCATTCACCGGCCCCGCCGGGCCGAAGCACGAGATGCGTGTCCAACGCCCGCAATCCAGGCGAAGGCAACCACCGAGGCCAAACCTCCAACACCAACGAAACCACCTCCACGTTGCCCGTCCGCCCGATGAGCGTCTTGTTGTCAAATGATCCGACAACAGCGACAACTACTCAATGTGCTACCGTGATCGCAACGAGTGATGTTGGGTGGACGGCTTGGAGCGCGGTGCGCGTTGCACGGCGCCGACCACATGGAGTCGAGACATGGCCAGAACTCCGAAAGGGCGGGCGCTCGGAGGTGCGCTCCGGCAGGCTCGCGAGGATCGAGGTCTGAAGCTGCGGGACTTCGCATCAACGCTAGGGCGTGATCCGGGAGTCCTCTCGCGTTGGGAAACAGGCGAGCGAACTCCGAAACCCGAGCAAGTGGCCCAGATTCTTACGGCATTGGGCGTCGTTGGGGAGCGATACGAGGAGATCGTCAGCCTTGCCTACGGCACCGATGCTCCGCAGTGGGTGGCTACGCGGTTGCCGGACCAGAAGCAGCAACTCGCTGCGCTGGTCGATTACGAGCAGAACGCCACGGAGATCATCGAGGTCGCGCCGCTGCTGATCCCGGGGTTGTTGCAGACCAGCAGCTACGTGCGGGCGATCATGTCGGGTGGTGGCGTTCCGGCTGGCGAGATCGCGACGCGAGCGGCGATCAGGATCGGTCGGAAGGACGTCATCCTCCGTAATGAACCGGCTCGATTCCTTGCTCTGGTGGGAGAGGGAGCGCTACGGCAAGTAGTCGGCGACCGCGACACGATGGTCGAGCAGCTCCGGCACCTCGTCGACTTGAGCGAACGGTCGAACATCGACTTGCGGGTCGTGCCCTGCAGAAGCGGCTGGAACCCTTCTCTGGAGGGTGGCTTTCTGCTTATCAAGCAGGAGAAACTTGATCCCGTGGTGGCTTTGGAGAACAGGCGGTCCGGGTTGTTCCTGCACGAGTACGACGACGTAACCGTGTACGAGCAGGCCGTGGAGCAGATAGCCCGGGTCGCCTTGAGCTCGAAAGCCTCGATGATGCTGCTTCGCAAGGCGGTCAAGAGCGTGGAGGACCTCAATGACTGATCAGTATGTGTGGCGGAAGTCCAGTCGGAGCCAGAACCTGCAAACGTGCGTCGAGTTATCCAGCCCGCTCGGGCTGATCCGGGACTCGAAGGATCCGGACGGGCCGGTGCTGAGCGGTGACGTCTCTGCCTTCGTACAGGCTGTCAAGGTTGGCCGTTTCGACCGATGACTGTGGGAAGTTCGTCTTTGGAGGAAAGATGAGCATCTATAGCTGGCGGAAGTCCAGCTACTCCAATGCCAACGGCAACTGCGTCGAGTTATCCAGCCCGCCTGGTCTGATCCGGGATTCGAAGGATCCGGATGGGCCGCGTCTGGACGTCGATGTTGCCGTGTTCCTGCGGGCTGTCAAGGCTGGGCGTTTCGAGCGGTGAGTGGGTGGGTCTCGTGAGTGTTGAAACCGGTTCTTACCGGTCTCAGTACTCACGGCCCCGCTAGTGGTGTGTCGCTCCCCGGAGCCCACGTCCAGCGCGGCGAACAGGTCCGCCGTGTATCCCATCGGCGGTACTCTTGCGAGATGCGACCCCTTCGGTACTCCATCAACGTCACGTTGGACGGGTGCTGCGATCATCGTGCAATCCCCGCGGATGAAGACTTGCATCGTCACGCGGTCGGGAACCTCGACCAGGCCGATGCTCTTCTCTTTGGCCGGGTGACTTACGAAATGATGGAATCAGCGTGGCGGCCGCCGGCGCCGACGGGAGCGAGACCTGATTGGATGGAGCCCTTCGCCCGGACGATCAACGCGGCAAAGAAGTACGTCGTGTCGAGCACCCTGGAGCAGGTCGATTGGAACGCGGAGCTCGTGCGCGGGGATCTGGGCGAGGCCGTTCAGCAGCTCAAGCGGGAGTCGGGCAAGGGACTGTTCGTAGGAGGCGTGAAGCTCCCGCTGGCGTTGACGGAGCTGGGATTGATCGATGAGTACGAGTTCGTGGTGCATCCCAGGCTCGCGGGTCACGGGCCGACGTTGTTCGCGGGGCTATCGAAGCATGTCGACCTGAAGCTCGTGAGCCGGCTGGAGTTCGGCTCGGGGGCAGTGGCGATGCGGTACGAGCCGAGAAGGTAGCCATCGAGTGCCAAGTCCACTGAGGACGATTCCGGTGGACCCGAGGCCTCAGAGTGGCGAATAGGGCAAGAGCGACGCGGAAAACCGCGACCCGGCTGCTCAGCCGGCCCTGGACCGCGGTGATCCGTGCCGCGTCAGGCTTTCGTCTCGGGCGGTAGCAGGCGTTTCGATGCTTCGTGGGCGCCCAGTGCGAGTTCCGCCCGGTTGGGGCCGCTGCGCTTCTCCGCCGCCTCGGCGTTGCCGCCCGCCACCCACACCGGCCCGTGCGACAGCCGTTCGAGGCCTTCCCGGGCCACGTCGTCGGGTTCTGCGACGTTGAGGCCCGGGATGTCGAAGTTGAGTCCGGCGCGCTCCATCGCCGGTGTCCGGGTCACGCCGAGCACCAGCTCCAGGACGTCCACGCCGTGTTCCCGTAGTTCGAGCCACAGGCCCTCCGCGAACACCCGGGAGAACGCCTTCACCGCCGAGTAGACGCTGATCTGCGCCTGACCCAGGTAGCCCGCCATCGAGCCGACCAGGACCACCCCGCCGCGACCCCGCTCCTTCAGCAACGCTCCGAAGTGGTGGGTGAGCGCGAGCTGCGCGGTGATGTTCAGGTCGATCACGCCGCGCACGCGGTCGAGGTCGCCCGTGACGAACTCGTGGCCGTAGCTGTTGGCGCCCGCGTTGAAGATCAGCAGGCCGACGTCGAGGCCGTCGGTGAACTTCCTGATGGCCCGCAACGCGTCCGGGTCGAGCAGGTCGAGTTCCAGGGCGCGCACCTGGACGCCCTTGGCCCGCACCTCGTCGGCGGTGACCGCCAGCGGTCCGGGCTTTCGCGCGATCAGCACCAGGTTGATCCCGGCGTCGGCGAGCCGGTGGGCGAACGCGGCGCCCACGCCTTCGGATCCGCCGGCGATGACCGCCCATGGTCCGTACTTCGTGGTGTCGAGCACTCAGTCCTCCGCCTGGATCGCGATCTCACCGCGGGCCGCCGCTGCGCGCACGGAATCCCGCAATGCCTTGCAGCCGCTGAAGAACTGGCCGTTCGGCCCGGAACCCGGCCGTGCGGCGCGACGCTCCGCGCAGGCCCGGGCGGCGTCGTCGTGCCACTGGATGCTGGTCTGGTCCCAGCTGCTCTTGCGGACCTCGACGCGGCCGCCGCAGGTGCCGCACTGCACGGGCTGCATGGGCGAGTCGGCCAGCCGGCCGTCGGTGCGCACCGCCATCAGATCGCCTGCGCCTTGCGCGCCAGGTTCTCCTCGACCTCACGACGCCAAGCCTCGTTGGGCCTGGTGGTGTCGATCTCGAACTCGAACCGCTCCACCATCTCGGGCGTCACGTCCGCCGCGTCGACGTAGAACTGCTCGTACCAGCGGCGCAGCTGGTAGACCGGGCCGTCCTCCTCGCACAGCAGCGGGTTGTCGATGCGGGTCTTGTTCTTCCAGATCTGCACGTCCTGCTCGAAGCCGATCTTGATGAAATCGCCCATCTTGCGGGCCATCCCGTCCGCGTCCTCGCCCCGCAGCCGATCGGTTCGCTTGACGATGATCCCGTACTGCAGCACGAACGAGTTCGCGGTGACCGGGTAATGGCAGTTGATCAGCACCGACTCGACGTCGCCGTCGCTGTAGTGGTACGTCAGGTCGTCGATCATGAACGACGGGCCGTGGTAGGCGGCCACCGACGTGTTGCCGAGCATGCGGGGCGCGCCGCTGCCGGACTCCTGCGGGCGGGCGTCCTCCCGCCCGACGCCGTTCTGGATCTGGGTCGCGGTGTGGCCCTCGAAGATGTTCTTGAAGTACGTCGGGAACGAGTAGTGCACGTAGAAGAAGTGCGCCATGTCCACCACGTTGTCCACGATCTCGCGGCAGTGCGCGTTCTCGATGGTGACCGAGTACCACTGCCAGTCAGTCCACTCGTCGCTGGTCGCGCCTTCGATGCGCGGGACGGTCACGTCGGCGGGCGGCGCATTGCCCTCGGGGTCGTTCCACACGAAGAACAGGTCGTCCTGCTCCAGGGTCGGCCACGCCGCCGTGCGGGCGCGCAGCGGAACCCGGCGCGCGTAGGGGATGTTCTTGCACTTGCCGTCGCCGCCCCACCGCCAGTCGTGGAACGGGCAGGCGATCTCGTCGCCCTTGACCGCGCCCCGCGACAGGTCGCCGCCCAGGTGCCGGCAGTACGCGTCGAGCACGTTCAGCTCGCCGTGGGAATCGGCCCAGACCACGAGCTTCTGGCCGAACGCCTGCACCGTGTGCGGCTTGCCGTCCTTGAAGTCCTTGGCGAGCCCGAGGCAGTGCCAGCCCCGAGCGAACCGGGTGGGCGCCTCGTCCACCTCGATCTGCCGGACCTCCTCCGCAGCGGTCATGCTCGTATCCCTTCCCGTGAGCAGTACGTCACCGCGAAGGTAGGCGGCAGCGGCCGCCGGATCCGCCGGTGATCCCACTCACCGGTACCTCTCGGCGGCCGCAGCCATCGGCAGGCCGCACGATGAGAATCCCGACGCCGCAACGGGAGGACGAGGATGACCAACGAGGTGCTGGAGCGGATCCGGGACGTCCTGCCGGCGATCGCGGAGCGCGCCCATGCCGCGGAGGAGAGCCGGCGGCTGCCGGCGGAGACGGTGGCCGACCTGGTTTCGGCAGGCACATTCCGGATGCTGCAACCGAAGCGGTACGGCGGCCTGGAAAGCGACCCGGTGCGCTTCTACGAGGTGGTTCGCGAAGTGTCCACAGTGTGCGGTTCCAGCGGCTGGGTGCTTTCGGTCCTCGGAGTGCATCCCTGGCACGTCGGCCTGTTTCCCGGCGAGGCCCAGGACGAGGTTTGGGCCCGTGGCCCGGACACGCTGATCTGCTCGTCGTACGCGCCCGTCGGCCGCCTGACCGCGGTCGAGGGCGGATACCAGCTCAGCGGCCGGTGGAGCTTCGCGTCCGGATGCGACCACGCGAGCTGGGCGCTGCTCGGCGGGCTGGTCGTCGGCGACGAGGGCCGGCCGGTCGACTTCCTCAGCGTCCTCGTGCCGCGCGCGGACATCCAGGTGCTCGACGTGTGGGATCCGGTGGGGCTGCGCGGCACCGGCAGCAACGACATCGTCGTGGACAAGGCATTCGTGCCCGCGCACCGAATCGTCCGCAACTTCGACGTTTCGCAGCTGCGCGCCCCCGGCCGGGCGGTGAACCAGGGCCCGTTGTACGCGCTGCCGTTCGGTGCGGTGTTCACGACGGCGGTTGCCGCACCAGTCGTGGGTGTCGTGGCGGGCTGTTACGAAACCTACGTGTCGACCATGCGCGACCGGGTGCGGCTGAGCCTCGGCGGCGGCCGGTTCGTGGAGGACCAGGGCGCGCAGGTGGCCGTGGCGCGGGCGGCGTCCGAGATCGACGCGGCGGTCCTGCAGCTGGATCGCAACATGACCGAGCTCTACGACCACGCGGTTCGAGACGCGGAGATCCCGATGGAGCTGCGGCTGCGGGCCCGCCGGGACCAGGTGCGGGCCACCGAGCGCGCGTTGGCGGCGATCGACCTGCTGTTCCAGAGCGCGGGCGGCAACTCGCTGCGCCGGGGAAACCCCATCGAACGCGCCTGGCGCGACGCGCATGCCGGCAGCATGCACGTGGCCAACGACGCGCAGCGCGCCCTGGCGCTGTACGGCAAAGGAGCGTTCAGCCTCCCCGTCGAAGACACGCTGGTCTGATGGGGGAGGTCACAACGCTGTGTTGCCGCAGGTGGAGACCCGTGAGTGCTTTGGATCGCTATAGCGGCTGTTTGGGATGTTGTCGGGTGGGGTTGCAGTAGGGCGGCTTGTGCGTTCGGGGTGGTGGAGCGAACGGCCTGTTCGCCTCGTCTATCGGGAC
>NZ_JBFAKG010000176.1:0-10756 GCF_040655595.1 Saccharopolyspora sp. NPDC050389 | reverse complement strand
AACCTCGCCATGACCCACTGAACGCCACCGCCACCACACGGGCTGCGTTTCCCTTGCCTGCCACCAACATTTGATCATTACGGGACAGGCTTTAGGCAACGCCGAGGCAGCTCAGCGCACTCACACGTCAGCGACAGCGGCGACGGCCCGAGCGATCACGCCGGCAATGTGGGCAGGCTGAGTGATCAGCGCCAAGTGGTCTGCGTTCTCGCGATGCACCCACCAGCCTCGACGTTCGGCCTCTTCCGCCGCTCCGGTGTATGCCTCACTCAGGCACACGTAGGCACAGCGGGTGGCAGACCAACCGGGCGCATTCGGCGCTGGTTCTTCAAAGTAGGCCACTGGCACCGGCGGAAGCTCGGCGATGAACCGTTCTCGCAGACCTGCATCGGGCACCAACGTGTCGAACACATCGGATGGAAACCACTCGTTCCATGGGGGAAGCCGTCCAGCACGGGTCAGACCGGCCAACTGCTCGCGCAGTTGAGTGGGGGCGGTGTCGAACCAGCTGCTACCTGGATGCGGAAGCAACGCGTCCACGAAGACAGCTCCGCGCGCGTCGTCTCCGACTACTTCAGCGATGGCGGGCAGCAGTGCACCAGCGCCGCTATGGCCGACCAACACCACGGGGCCATGACTTCCGTCCGTGTCGAGAGCTCGGGCGGCCGCCTCAGCGAGGCTGCGATAGTACGGCGGATGGTCGTCGACGACAGCCGTCAGCGATGGCACGACGACGCGCTGCCCCTCGTGCCGCAGCTGCGTCGCCGTCAACTCCCAGGTCAACGGACCTACAAGCGGACTATGGACAAGCAAGAGCGCAGGCGTGAGCGAATCCATGAACCAATTCTGCACATCGACGATTCCAGGACCACCGCTGGCTTTATCGTCGTGGCGTTCCGACAGCAGGCAGCCTTAAAGCCCACCACCAGAGAGGTCAAACCCACACGATTACGACATCAACATTTACTGACGAGGCACCAGCTGACCTCGCCGTCTGCGGAGTGCTGGAGCGAGCTCCCTGTTCAGTTCGATCCGATCTCGGTCTGTCGAACACGCGGCCCAAGGATAGGTCGGCGGGCCTTCGTCGGTGCAAGGACGCCGCGGCTACCAGGGCCAGAACGCGATAGATCTAAATCTAGAGGCGTCTGTTCCGGTGTTTGAGGGGCCACACGGTTTGGTAAGTTCGGAGCCATGGTGACGAGCAACGACGTGGCGCGGCACGTCGGATTGTCACAGACGACGGTTTCGCGTGCTCTGCGTGGCGACGCCTCGGTCACTCCGAAGACCCGCGACCGAGTTCTCGCGGCGGCTCGCGAGCTGGGTTACGTGCCGCACTCGGCCGCACGCACACTCGTGACCCGACGTTCCCGTGCTGTCGGTGTGGTCGTCGCTGACCTGTCGAGCCCGATCTACCCGGTCATCGTGGAGAGCCTGCAAGGCCGTCTGGACGAGTGCGGCTACCGGATGATCCTTATCCGGGACCCCGATGAGCCTGGATTTGAGAACGCTACGGATGTTCTCACCAGCGCAACCGTGGACGGCATGCTTTTCGTGTCTGCTCGTGACAATTCCGCGGCGGTGCGCCTCGCGACGGAGCGTGGTGTGCCGGTGGTCCTGCTCAGCCGTGACGACTCAAGTGTGACCACGGACGTCGTCCTTTCCGACGACCGTGCCGCGGGTGAGCTCGTTGTCTCTCACCTTGTCGAATGGGGCCACGAGCGGATCGGGGTGCTGTCCACGCCTCGAGACCGTTCCAACGGTCGCGACCGTGAGGACGGGGTGCGGGAGGCCCTGCGCCGACGAGGGATGCCTGTACGCGAGGAATGGATCAAGCGGACGTCGTTTGGTCATGCTGAGGCTGTTCGTGCGGCGTGCGAGATTCTTCGGGAGCCTGAGGTTCCGACAGCCCTGTTCTGCGTCGCGGACTCGTTCGCCTTCGCGGTGCTGGACGCGGCGCACCAGCTTGGTCTCCGCGTTCCCGAGGATCTCTCTGTCGTTGGTTTCGACGACTCCGAACCGTCGCGTTGGTCATTCGTGCGGCTGACCACGGTGCATCAGCCGATTCGTGAGATGTCGTGCGAGGCTGTGGATCGGTTGGTGAGCCGGATCGAGAGCTCCGGTACCCACCAACCGACCACTCGTGTGTTCCCGGTCACGCTCCGGGAGCGAGCGACGGTAGCCCGTCCAGCGCGCTGATCAGGCGGTGTTGCGGCCACCGCTGAGGTCGAGGGTTTGGCCGGTCATGTAGCTGGCCTCCGGGGAGAGTAGCCAGGCCGCGAGCGCGGAGAACTCCTCGGGCAGTCCGACCCGACCCATCGGCACCTTTGCGAGCAGAGCCGCGTTGCGCTCGGCGCTGAGGTCATCGAGCAGTCGGGTCTTCATCATCGACGGGGCGATGCAGTTGACCGTGACGCCAAATTGCGCGACCTCCTTCGCGGCGGTCTTGACCAGGGCGATCAATCCGGCCTTCGACGCAGAATAGGCCGCCTGGTGCGGATTGCCCTCGCGGGCCGCGATCGAAGACAGGATGGCGATCCGTCCGTAGCCCTGGTCTTGCAGCCTGGGAAGCAACGCGGCAAGTCCGTGCAGACATCCATCGAGATTGATGTCCAGCACCCGCGACCAGCCCGCGACCGGCATGTCGGCCACTGTCGTCTCGGGACCCTGGACGCCATGGGCGAATAGCGCCCCGTCGATGTGGCCGTGCTGGTGCAGCACCTCGGCGGTTATGCGATCCCAGTCGTCACGCTTGGTGACGTCGAGGGCGAGGCTGTGCTCGGGGGCGGACCCGTCGCCGCGCCCGCTGGCGGCGACGTCGGTGCAGATGACCGTCGCGCCCTCGCGCATCAAGCGCTCGGCTGTGTTCGAACCGAGTCCCCCCGCGGCCCCTGTTACGAGGAGGACCTGGCCGTCGAACCTGCCGGGCCAGAACGTCTCGGGGCTCGCGGTGAGAGATCGGGACTGCACCCCGTCACTACGATTTGCGGTACTGGTCACGAGGTTCCCTTCATCGCAGTGTCGATGTGGTCGAAACGGGACACGTATGCCCGGTGGAGCCGTTCGAAGTGCTGGGCGTGTCCGAATTCAGCGCAGCCGGCAACATCGGGCACCTCGATGCTGACCGGTGTTGCCGGGAAGGTCTCGAGGATGCTCCGGAGCGGGAAGCTGCCTTCGCCGGGGCTCTGTCGTCGTGAGCGTGATTCGAGTGGAAGTCGGTCGGTACTGACCGTCTGTCCCAACGGCATTCGCTGCGGAACGGGTAGTGGGGGAGGCGTTTCGGGGCCGTCGCAGAGCTGGATGACGCGGAGCGCATCGGCCGGCACGGCCTGAAGGTCTTCGACTCGGCCGCCTGCGCGCACGAAGTGCAGTACGTCGAGCATGATGCCGCAGCCCGTCTCGCGTGAGAGTGCGCAGGCGGCCGCGACGGTGTTGATCGGTTGATACGCGATGGGTTCGAGGCTGGGCTGGATCCCGTGGTCGCGGCCATCGGCGACGAGTTCGGTGAGCGTTTCCCTCAAGCGGTGTTGGTCGGCGTCGCCTCCGATCACGTTGAGCACGGTGGCGCCCAGTGCTGCACCTGCATCGAGGGCGGGCAGCCACTGCTCGCGTCCTCGGGTTCCGTCGAGGGTGAACGCCTCGACGTCCAGCACGGTCACGCCTGTCTCGGCCATCGCGCGTATCGTCTGCCGGGACATCGGGGACCCGGGGGTCATCGGGTAGCGCTGCTCTCCTGGGGTGGCGGGAAAGACCCGGACGCCGACGGAGGCGAAGCCGGCGTCGGCCGCGTGCCGGACCAGGTCTGGTGGGGCTAGGTCGAGGGCTGACAGGTGCGCCACGCCCAGTGGCTTACTCATGAAATGAACGCTCCTGTGGGTTCGGGTATTGACGGGCCCGTAGACGGCTCGTACCGTCCTGCACATCCGAATGACTACGTAGTCATTCAAACATTCGACCTGCTCCGAGGCAACGGCGCACATCAGGAAGGTCAAGGCGAACAGCTCATGACGACGCACCCTTCAGGCCTCGCCCCAGATACCGGAGAGTCCGGTCAACACGACGCCTCGACCCCGATGCGCCCTGGTACCGGCGGTTCGGGATCCAAGCGCAGCGCCATGGCCAGCACGGTCGGCGCGATCGTCGATTGGTACGACTTCTTCCTGTACGGCACCGCTGCAGCGGTCGTGTTCGGACCGCTGTACTTCCCATCGGCAAATCCTTTGGCCGGCCTTCTGGCCTCAATGGGGTCCTTCGCGGTGGCCTTCGTGTTCCGGCCGATCGGGGGCGCGGTCTTCGGGCACTTCGGCGACAAGGTCGGGCGGAAGAAGATGCTGGCCATCACCGTGCTGATGATGGGGCTGGCCAGCACCGGAATCGGTTTGTTGCCCCCGTACGCGGCGATCGGTCTCGCCGCTCCGGTACTGCTGGTCCTGTTGCGTGCGATTCAGGGAATCGCAGTCGGCGGGGAGTGGGGTGGGGCGGCCCTCATGGCAGTTGAGAACGCACCCCGGCGGAAGCGCAACTTCTTCGCATCCGGCGTTCAGACCGGCTCGTTCATCGGCCTTCTGCTCGGCACGGCTGCCTTCAGCCTCGCTCGCGGTCTCACGACCGAAGAGCAGTTCATGGCCTGGGGCTGGCGGATCCCCTTCCTGGTCAGCATCGCGTTCGCCCTCGTGGCGTTCTGGGTCCGGTCCGGTGTCCCTGAATCGGCGAAGTTCAAGGAGATCGCTCGGGAACAACACAAGGCCCGCGCCCCACTGGCGGTTGCGCTGCGGACCAGCCCCAAGCAGATCCTGGCCGTCATCGGAATGCGGATGGTCGACCAGAGCACCTTCTACATCGGCTTCACCTTCGCACTGGCCTACACCTCGAACTTCACCGACAACTCGCCCGCGAACGTCCTCACAGCCTCGATGGTCGCGATGATCCTGGCCATTCCGTCACTGAGCCTGTGGAGCACGCTCGCGGACCGCTACGGGCGTCGGCCCTTCTACATCGCCGGACCGATTCTCGCCACCGTCGCAGTGTTCCCCCTGTTCGTGTTCCTGGAGAACGGCTCGCTCCTCGGCCTGACCTTGTCCTTCGTGGCTCTCATCAACCTCGGTCACAACATCTCCGCGTGCGTGCAGCAGACGTGGTTCACGGACTTGTTCGACGCCCGGATCCGGTACAGCGGAGCGGGCTTTGCCTACGCGCTCGCCGGGGCCGTCGGCGGCTTCATCCCTCTGACCGCGACGGCGCTGCTCGCTTTCAATCTCGGCTGGTACCCCGTGGCCGGCCTCGTGACCGGGCTCTGCATCGTCTCCGTTCTCGCTGCTCTGTGGTCCCACCGTTGGACCACATCCGCAGGTGGGAGCTCCAAGGCGTGACCACCGACGAGTCGTCTGAGTCGGGCCGACCGGTGGCGCACAACGACCACCGACAGCAATCACGATTTCCTGCCACATCTGGTAAGTCTGGAGAACCGCAACCGTGACCATGCCGACGAGCGCACCCGCCACCACCGACGTCATCATCGTCGGCTCCGGAGCCGGAGGACTGTCCGCCGCAGTGACGGCTGCGCAGGGCGGACTACGCGTTACGGTGCTGGAACGTGCCGACGTGTGCGGTGGCGCCACAGCGTGGTCGGGAGGCTGGATGTGGGTACCTGGCAACCACCTCGCCCGGGCGGATGGCGTCGACGAGGACCCGGCGGCCTTCCGCGCCTACCTCGCCGCCGTCCTGGGGGACGACTTCGACGCGGAACGTGTCGACGCATTCCTCGACTCCGCCCCCCAGATGGCACGCTTCTTCCACGAGAACACCGCACTCGCCTTCACACCCGGTGCCAAGATCTGCGACATCTACGGCGACCTTCCCGGAGCCGGGACGGGTCACCGCTCGCTCGCTCCGGCGCCAGTAAACCTGCGTGAGCTCGGGCCGGAGGTCGCGCGGTTGCTCCGGCGTCAGCTGTACGAGACCTCGTTTCTTGGACTTGGGATCATGGCCGGCCCGGATCTCGCCGGGTTCCTGGCCGCAGCGCGCGGTGACGCCCGCGGCCTGGCACACGCGGTCCGGCGCGTCACGCGACACGTTGCCGACCTCGCCTTCTACCGACGCGGGCAGCAGTTGGTGAACGGCACCGCACTGGTCGGTCGCCTGCTGCGCGCGGCGCTGGACTTCGGCGTCACCATCCGCACCTCCAGCACTGTGACCAACATCGTGCGCGATGACGAGGACCGGGTGATCGGGGTCGAGGTCACCACGCCCTTCGGGAAGGAACGCCTGCACGCGGAGCGAGGGGTCGTGCTCGCCGCGGGCGGGTTTCCTCACGACCGTGAACGGCGCCGTGCTCATTTCCCAACCGGGCCGGATCACAACTCGCTTGCCCCTATCGCCGCCGATGGGGCAGGAATCGACCTTGGCCAGGCAGCGGGCGGGCGTCTTCGCACTGATCTGGCGTCGCCCGCGGCATGGTGCCCGGTTTCGTTGGTGCCCTACCGCTCGGGCCGAACGGGGGTGTTTCCCCACATCATGGACCGCGCCAAGCCCGGCAGTATCGGCGTCCTGCGCAACGGTCGACGCTTCGTCAACGAGGCGAACGGCTACCACGACTACGTCACGGCCATGATCGCCGCGAGCTCGGACGGCGACCCGCCTGAGGCGTGGCAGATCGCGGACGAGCGTTTCGTGCGCCGCTACCCGTTTGGCATGGCCAAACCCCGCCCGGTTCCGCTGTTGCCCTACTTGCGCAACGGCTACCTCAAGCGTGGTCGGACCCTGGCCGAACTCGCCTACGCGTGCGGAATCGACTCGGAAGGTCTTCAGGCCACGGTTGCCCACTTCAATGAGCACGCACGGGAAGGACGCGATCCGGAGTTTGGACGCGGCTCCACCCCGTTCAACCGATACGGCGGAGACCCTTCCACTGGCTTCCCGAATCCGTCGCTGGCGCCGATCGAGAAGGGTCCGTTCTACGCAGTCCGGGTCGTGCCGGGCAGTTTCGGGACTTTCGCGGGCTTGGCCACCGACGCCCAGGCACGAGTGCTGGACGATGACGACGAGGCCATTGCTGGCCTCTACGCGGTGGGTTGCGATCAGGCGAGCGTCATGGGCGGGCACTATCCGGCCGGCGGTATCAATCTCGGACCGGCCATGGTCTTCGGCTGGATCGCCGGCAGGGATCTGGTGGCTTCGACGGGGCGAGAATCCCGCCTCAATCGAGTTGGAGACTAGATTCTCCCGCGACCCGGAGGAGTTTCAGCCGGTGCGCTCGTCACCGGCTGAACACTCCGCCCGCCCCGCCACGCTGATGCCGATTACGGATCCGTGGCTGCAACCCTTTTCGAGGTTATCGACTGGGGAACCTTCCCCCTGGACCTGTATGAAGGTGGCTTCCGGCGCAGGAGGGCGATCAGACGCCGCTCGTCGCAGCGTCCTGGACTCCCGCGGCGCTGTTCCTTGTTGGCGGCTGGGCCTTCTGAGCGTCATTTTTGCGTGTGGTCGGTGACCCAGGTTGCGATTTGCATGCGGGAGGTGAATCCGAGCTTGACGAGAATGTGCTCGACGTGGGTTTCCGCCGTGCGTCGGGCAATGACCAGATTGGCAGCGATCTCCTTGTTCGACTTGCCGGACGCGATGAGACTGGCGACTTCGCGTTCCCGCTTCGTCAGCGGTGACTCGGCCAAGGGAACCTGCCGTGCTTTATGGGTCAGCGCGGGGGTCGTCGTCTCGCCCAGGGCATAGGAGATCGTCTCCTCCTGGTCCATCAGTGCGCCTTTCTGGCCGGCGGCTTCGAATGCTGTGTCGCCGAGTCGTTCGCGGACCTGTTCCTGCGCCTGTGCGCGCCAGGACAGCAGAGTCTCGGCGCCGAACAGCGGAGTGCCGATCACGGCCCACAGTCTTCCGAGCGCGCCAAACAGCACGGCTGCACGTTCGGTATTCCCCTGAATGGCTGCCACCCAGGTCAGCAACTCGACGCAGCATGCGATGCCGAGCGTGTCCTCAAGATCCTGCTTGGCTCGAAGTGATGCCGACACGTGTAGCGCTGTCTCGGTGGCATTGCCCGCCGCCCACCAAGAGACCCCGACGTTCCACTCCGTCCATGACAGCGCCCAGCGCTCTCCGAGCTGGGCGCAGACCGACTCGCACTCGTGCAAGAACTCCATGGCCCGATCGACGTCTCCGTGCAGGCCTGCCCTTTGTGCCTGCAAGGCGAAGACGATCAGTGCAGGGGCGGTCCAGTGGGCGGAAGCGCGGTGGCGGGTCAGGGCCTGGTCCAGCAGCGGGCCTGCCCGGGAGAGGTTGTGGTCCCACATCTCGGTGTCGCCGAGAAACTGGAGCGCATAGGTCAACTCGGTCTCATTGCCCAACTGTTGGGCGAGGGCGCGGCTTTCGTTGAGTAGGGACAGCGAGCCGGTGCGGTCCCCGTGGAGGTGGGCGAGCCAACCGTCGATCCACAGTGCCCGGGCCCGCTCGGTGCTCGGTCCGGTGTCTGCGTCCAGTGCCCGATCCAGCCAGCGGCGGCCTTCCCTGGTGAAGCCGAACCCCAACCACAGGAACCACAGCGCGGCTGTCATCCGCAGTGCCGTCCGCGCCTCGCCGGAAGTGGTCAGGCAGTATTCCAACGCAGCCCAGAAGTTGGGGCGTTCGATGCGCAGGCGTTTGACCCAGTCGGCTTGTGAGGGACCAGCGGAGCCGCCGTCGGACTGTTCAGCCAGAACTAGGTAGTAGTCGCGGTGTCGGCGGCGTAGAGAGGATTCCTCACCTGCCGCGGAGAGTTGCTCCTGGCCGTACTGGCGGATGGTCTCCAGCATCCGGTATCGGCTCCGCGGGTGCTGCCCGACGGAAGCGAGGATCGACTTGTCGATCAGCCCGGCGATGCCTGTGAACACGTCATCGGTGGTCAACCCGTCGTCGGCGCAGATGTGTTCAGCGGCGTCGAGGTCGAAGTCGCCGGCGAACACCGAGCACCGTGCCCACAGCTGCCGCTCCTGGTGCGTGCACAGATCGAAGCTCCAGTCGACGGCGGCCCGCAGGCTTTGGTGCCGCGGGGCATCCGCAAGGTGCCTGCTGGTGAGGAGCTGGAAGCGGCTCTCCAGGCGGTCGAGGATTTCCTCGACTGACAGCACGCGCACGCGTACTGCTGCGAGCTCGATGGCCAGCGGCACGCCGTCCAACCGCTGGCACAACCTGGCCACGGCAATCTCGTTGTCTTCGGTCAGGGAAAATCCCGTTGACACAGCCGCGGCCCGGTCCTCGAACAACCTCAATGCCGCGTGGTTCCGGGGTGGGGTCTCGTCCGTGGCTTTCGAGTCGTCCGCGGTGGGTAGCGAAAGGGGTGGCACTGGCAAGATCTGCTCCCCCCTAATCCCGATGGGCTCTCGGCTCGTCGCAAGCACTCGCAAACGTGGGGCGGCGGATAGCAGTGTGGTGATCAGGTGACCGCATGAGCCCAGCAGGTGCTCGCAGTTGTCCAACACGAGCAACAAGTGCCTGTCGACCAGATACTCCGTAAGTACGGTGTCCAGGTCCCGCATCGACCGGTCCTGGAGACCGAGTGCGCCTATCACGGCGTGCGGTACCAGCGAGGGGTCCTGAACGTCTGCGAGCTCCACCAGGTGTGCTCCGTCGGTGAAGGCTCGACGCAACGCGTGCGCCACGTGTAGCGCCAGTCGCGACTTCCCCATGCCACCGAATCCCGTCAGGGTCACGAGCCGTGAGTCGGAGAGCGCCCGTTTCACGTCCGCCATCGCCTGGCGGCGCCCCACAAAGCTCGTCAGTTCGTGGGGGAGACCGCTGGCTTGCTGGCGGACACCCTGCGCCATTGGTCACCGCTCATTATCCGGAACCGCACCATCTATCCTAGAACGGTTCGCCGGTTGCGCTCCTTACACCCTCGTCACCGGAGGTCCGAACGAGCACCCATGCGGTTCCGGGCAGGTCTATTCGAGCCTGCGGGTATACGAGTCGGAGCAACGACAGTGTGCGCAGTGGTGAGGAACGTTGTCAGTGGTGCGCATGGTCTGCTTGTGCTGGTACATGTTCTGGTCGGCGTTGTGGAGGAGCACGTCCGGTCGGGTGGTGAGGTCTGCGGTGGTGGCCAGGCCAACGCTCGCGTGGACTGTCGTCCGCCATTGATCGATTTCAACGTCGATCTTCAATTGTTGGACGATGTGATCACGGAAGATTCATCACCGCCTATGCGGGCTACCGTATCGCCGGGGTGGGCGGCGTCCAGAGCGCGCCTGCAGCAGCGAGAATGACTTGATCACCTGCCGTTCTCCGCCGCCTCAAGCTGCGGCTTCCTTGGCGCTCTGGCGTGCGCTTCGCTGCTCCAGCACGATGGCCAGGCTGGCACGGCAAGTTCGGATGATCTGTCTCGTTGCGGGAGTCTTGGGGGGTCGTTGGCAACGGGAGCAGGTCACAGAAACGGATCCGGGCAGTTCGTCCACCGCGACAATCGCCACGGCCTCGCACGAGCGGCACCAGCGATGCCCGGTGACGACGATGACGTGCAATGGCGATCCAATGCACGTGTGTGTCCATCAGCGATGAAAGCGGCAGGTGAGGCGTTCGTGGGGGGACAGGTTCTCGTTGTCTTCCGCGGCGTCTTCTGCGGCGAGGTGTCGGCGAGCTGGCGATCGTGACGGTGGTCGTAGCGATCGTCTACTCTGCCCGCATTTGTGTCGACGGCACGTGAATACTGGCTCTGGCACGGTTTCCGTGAATCTGGCCCGGGGCTCAGTCGCTGAGCAGGATGCGTTTGCGGAGCAGGTCG
>NZ_JBFAKG010000175.1:0-10851 GCF_040655595.1 Saccharopolyspora sp. NPDC050389 | reverse complement strand
CGGGGATCCCACAGCGAGAAGACCGCGGTGACTCCCGCAGGGGGGCCGCCACCCGCACCGCCACGCAGGACGAGTTTGGAAACAGGCCCTATAGCAACCCAAAGCACTCACGGAGCCTGACCTCTGCCACCACCCGGCCTGGTGCGTCCGTTCACCGATCAGGGGCGGCGGCCCGCGAGGACGCAGAACTCGTTCCCCTCTGGGTCGGCAAGGCAGACCCAGCTCTCATCGCCGGTTTGGCCGACGTCGACGTGTCGGGCACCCAGGTCGAGCAGGCGACGGACCTCTTCGTCCTGCTCCCCGTCGGTTGGGTTGACGTCGAGGTGGAGCCTGTTCTTGACGGTCTTGCCCTCGGGCACGCGCGCGAACGTCAACGTCGGTGGCACTGGGCCGGGGCGGTTCTTGCCTTCAGGCACCATAGGCGAGCCAATTATGACAATTCCGTCGTCTTCCTCTTGCACCTCGTAGCCAAGGACCGAGCACCAGAACCGGGCGAGACCGTTGGGATCGGCACAGTCGATCGCAAGCTCGGTGAACTTGCTCGTCATGTCAGGACCTCCCAGTCAAGTAGTGGATCCGCCGAAGGCCACACTAATCGCAGTGTTCGACGGCGAGGTACAGATGCTTTGACCACCCTCCTCGGAGCAACGCGCGCTATAGCAGCCCAAAGCACTCACGGAGCCTGACCAGTCAGAGGTACTGACCGAACTGGTCGCTTTGGGTTCCGAGGTGGCTGATGTGGACGTCGGCCAGATCAGCCGGGCGCAGGAGCCGGACTTCCGACGGGTCCTGCGGTTCCGATGTCGTGGTGATTCGCTCGCCCTGCAAGGCGATCGCCCGGTCCAGGAGGTTTCGGACGACTCGGCCGTTGCCGAACGATTCGTCCCGGCTCGTCGCTCGCAGGATTCGGCGGACCTCCGCGTCGACACCTTCCTGGACGGTGAATCCCGCCGTGCGCGCCATGTTCTCGAAGATCTCGACGAGCTCCGCCTCGTCGTAGTCCGGGAAGTTCACCACCGAGGGGAAGCGCGAGGCGAGGCCCGGGTTGGTGCGCAGGAACTCCGTCATCCGGCTCTCGTACCCCGCCGCGATCACCACCAGGTCGTCGCGGTGCTCCTCCATCAGCCGCAGCAGCTCCGCGATCGCTTCCGGGCCGTAGGAGTGCCTGCCGTCCGGCGGCGTCAGCGCGTACGCCTCGTCGATGAACAGGACACCGCCCAGCGCGCGCTCCACCGCGGCGCGGACCTTCGGGGCGGTTTGGCCGATGTACTCGGCGATCAGGTCCGCGTGCGAGACCTCGACCAGGTGGCCGGAGGACAGCAGGCCGAGCTTCGCGTACACCGCCGCGACCAGCCTGGCCACCGTCGTCTTCGCCGTGCCCGGGTTGCCGGTGAACACCAGGTGCCTGGTGCGGGCCGCGAGCGGCAGTCCGGCGCCGCGGCGCATCCGGTCCGCTTCCGCTTCCGCGACCAGCAAGCGCACTTCGCGCTTCACCGACTCCAGCCCGATCAGGCCGTCGATCGTCGCCAGTGGGTCCGCCGGGAGATCCGCGTGCACCGGCTCGACCGGGGTGTCCGGCACGTCCGCTGCCTCGATCCGGTGCAGCGACTCGTCCTCGCCCACCACGCCGTCCGCGAGGATTCGCCTGGACTGCAACGAAACCGCGCGTTCCAGCAGGTTCACCGCGAGACGCCCGTTGGTCATCGCCGCGTCGCGGCGGGCCATGCGGACCACGCCCCGAGCCTTCTCCGGCACTCCTTCTCCGAGCGTGAAGCCCGCCGCCGCGGCCTTGCGCTCGAACAGTTCCACGACCTGCTCGTCGGTCAGATCCGGGAAGCGCAGCACCTTCGGGAAGCAGGCCGCCAGTTCCGGGGTCGCCTTGAGCAGGCCGTTCACCGCGGCATCCGGCCCGCACAGGACCACCAGCAGATCCGCCGAGCGCGTTTGCAGGCCCGCCAGCAGCGCGTCGATCACGCCCTGGTTGCGGGCCCGGTCGACGTCGATGCCCGGCCGGGCGAGCGTGCCCGCGTCCTCGATGCAGAGCACGCCGCCCATCGCCCTGTCGAGCGCGCGTTGCACCCCGATGGCCGCCTCCGCCACGTGCCGCCCGGCGAGGTCCGCGCAGTCGACCACCACCAGGTGCCCGGAGGACAGCAGGCCGAGATCCGCGCACGTCCGCCCCAAAACCCCGGCCACGGTCGTCTTCCCGGTCCCCGGCGCACCGGTGAACACCAGGTGCCGCGGGCGCACCGCGCCCGGCATCCCGGCTTCCCGGCGCAGCTTCGCGGCCCGGACCTCGGCGAGGACCAGGTCCAGTTCGCCGCGAACCGAATCCAAACCCACGCAGTCCGCCAGGTCGGTGCCGGCCGAATGGTCCGGCAGGTCGCGGCCGAGCACCTCCAACGGTCCCCCGCTGTTGCGGGCGCGGGCCGCGTCGACACCGCGCTGCGCCAGGTCCTCGATCAGCCGGGCGCCGCGCATGTTCTGCGGCCCTGCCGCCAGCCGTGTGATCGACTGCGCGGCCTCGTCCGCGACGATCGCGCCTCGCCGGGCCACCGCGCGCCGGAACAGCGCAACGAGGTCCTCCGGTGCGAAGTCGCGAGTGTTGGCAACCCGGAACTGCTGGAGCAGCGCCGGATTCACCGCGCCCACCCGGTCGTCTCCCCCGGCCCGGCACACCGCGATGACGTGCAACTCCGGCAGCCGCTTCAACAACCGCCGCAGCTCCTCCAGCAGCGCGGTCCCGGACCGTTCCAGGCCCGCCAGCTGGTCGAGGCCGTGCACCACCAGCACGTCCTGGGCGCCGAGGCCCTGGGTCTTCTGCTGCAGGTGCACCACGGCGTTGCTGACGTCGAGGCTGGCGAACTCCGCCTCGGAAACCCAAGCCTCCGTGCGGTTTCCGCCCGCCTTGAGCAGCGCTCCGCGCAGCAGTCCCGCCGCGGTGCCCCGACCCGTGCTTTCCGGCCCGGCCAACAACGTCCGCACCACCCTGGTGCGGGCATGCTGGAAATCCGCCAGCTCGGCGCGAACCGCATCGGCCAGCTCCGGCTGGCCCACCAGGGCCGCCGTCGGATCCGCCGACGCCGAGTGCAGCTCTCCGCCGCTTGCCAGCTTCGGCACCAACGGGTTGATCACCCGGCGCGGCCGGGTCAGCACCCGCAGCTGCTGCTGGAAGTCCCGCACCGGCACGAAACAGCTCGGCATCACCACGCCATCCGGCAGGCCTTGCACCACGCCGCTGATCCGCATCGCCATATCCAGCCAGGCACGACAGACGTCCACCTCACCGGCCAGCACCGCGCGCCCCAGCCAGGCGAGCACGAGGTTGTGCCAGCGGTCGCCGTCGAAGTTCTCCTTGAGCCTGACGAACATGGCCTGCACGACCTCGAACATCGCGCGGCCCGTGGTGAGCGCCAGTTCGACCGGCACCTCCACCAGCTCGGCCTGCAGCATCAGGCAGGCCAGCGCGACCTCGTGCTCCACCGAGTAGTCGATGTCGGGCACCGGACCGGCGCCGGCGGAGCCCGGTGACCGCTCCAGCAGCCGCTGGTGCGCGGCCAGGAAACCCGAGCACGCCCAGTCCAGGTAGCCGGCCACGCCGGTGAGCTCGGGCAACGCCGCCAGGATCGACTCGTCCGCGCGCTGCGCCCACACGTCCGCCAGCGTCCCGACGGGCGCGACGAGGTCCTGCTTAGCCAGTGCTGGGTCCGCCGCGCGCATGTCGTGCAGCGCGATCAGCGCCTGGCGGCGCGGTTCGAGCGGTTCGATCCCGGCGAATACGTCCAGGCAGCGGCGGGCCAAGCCGAACGCCAGCTCCCGCAGATCCGGGTCGTCGCCGGCGCCGTCGAGCAGCCACTCCACCGGCGGCCGGAACCGAGACGCGCTCGCGCTCCAGGCCCAGGTGCGGTTGGGTCGCCAGGGCTGAGCCGCGAACTCGCCCATGGTCTCGCGCTGCAGATCGGCGGCGTTGCCGCCGCGCACCGCCGCCGTGCCGACCAGGAACTCCAGCAGGAACCACAGCTCGGCGCCGATGACCGTGGTGCCTTCGGCGAAGAACTCCGGCAGTTCCACCGCCAACGCCTCGGCGGCCGGATCGCGGTTGAGCTCCACCGCACGCTCTCGGATCTCCTCGTACAGCCCGTCCGGAACCCGCCACGGACCGTGGGAGTACACGTCCAGCACGGGTTCATCGGACAGCAGCAGCTGGAGGTGCTCGGGCAGCAAGGGGCGATCCACGGTCGGCCACATTACTTCCGCCCGCCGACCGCCCGACGCCAGCCCGATCTCCACGCGGCTCTCTCGGAAGGGCGATCCACAACGGACGGTCCGAGCGCGGTTGCGCTGGCGATATCGAGTCGGGTTGTGGGTGCACAGCGAACTTCTGTTTCCCGGCCCCGGTGGCGGCTGCCTACGGTCGGAGGCGTCGTTGCTTCGATGCCGAAAGGGACGAGGATTTCGATGGCTGAGCGAACGCTGCAGGGCAAGGTGGTCGTCATCGCCGGTGGTGCGAAGAACCTGGGCGGCCTGTTGGCCACGACCGTCGCGGCCGGCGGCGCGAAGGTCGTCGTGCACCACCACAGCGATTCCTCCGCCGCCGATGCGGAGAAGACGGTGACCGCGGTGCGCGAAGCCGGTTCCGAGGCGGTGGCCGTGCAGGGCGACCTGACGCGGGTCGGCGAGGTGCGGCGGTTGTTCGACGCCGCGGTGGACACCTTCGGCGGGGTCGACGTCGCGGTGAACACCACCGGGATGGTGCTGCGCAAGCCGATCCTGGAGACCACGGAGGACGAGTACGACCGCATGTTCGCGATCAACTTGAAGGCGGCGTACTTCTTCATCCAGGAGGCCGGGCGCCGGCTCAACGACGACGGCCGGATCATCAGCCTGGGCACGTCGCTGCTGGCGGCGTTCACCGACGGCTACTCCACCTATGCCGGGGGAAAGGCGCCGCTGGAGCACTTCACCCGCGCCGCGGCCAAGGAGTTCGCCGACCGCGGCATCTCGGTGAACGTGGTGGCGCCGGGCCCGATGGACACGCCGTTCTTCTACCCGCAGGAGACCCCGGAGCGCGTGGCGTTCCACAAGTCGCAGGCCATGGGCAACGAGCTCACCCACATCGAGGACATCGTCCCGCTGATCGAGTTCCTGGCCACCGACGGCCGGTGGATCACCGGCCAGACGCTGTTCGTCAACGGCGGCTACACGACCCGCTGACCACCCGGCGGGGTGGCGGGCGGTCTGAGGGGCCCGCCTGCCACCTGCCGTGGCCGGCGCCGGGAACAGGAGCGAGGGATCAGGTGAGCGAAGCGACGAAGGCGCGCGCGTGGCGGGCGATGCGGGGGCGTGATCCGGAGGAGCAGCACCGGGCGTCGACTCCGCTGGAGCTGTTCTTCGACCTGTGCTTCGTGGTGGCGGTCTCGCAGGCCGCGGCCCAATTGCACCACGCCATCGCCGGGGGACATCTGGGCGCCGGGTTGCTCGGCTACGCGGCGGTGTTCTTCGCCATCTGGTGGGCCTGGATGAACTTCACCTGGTTCGCGTCCGCCTACGACACCGACGACGTGCCGTACCGGCTGCTCACGTTCCTGCAGATGACCGGCGTGCTGGTGCTGGCCGCCGGAGTACCCGCCGCGTTCGAGCACTACGACTTCACCGTCGTGGTCGCCGGGTACGTGCTCATGCGCATCGCGCTGATCGCCCAATGGCTCCGCGCCGCCGCCCAGCACCCCGAGGGCCGCCCGGCCGCGCTGCGCTACGCCGTCGGCATCGCCGTGGTCCAGGTGGGCTGGATCGCCCGGTTCTGGGCGGCCGGCGTCTGGGCACCGGTCACGTTCGCGCTGCTGGTCGTCGCGGAAGTCGCGGTGCCCGCGTGGGCCGAGTTCCGCGGCCGGCCGACCGGCTGGCATCCCGAGCACATCGCCGAGCGCTACAGCCTGTTCAACATCATCGTGCTCGGCGAGGTCATCCTCGCCGCGCGTATCGGCCTTCATCAACTATCGCGTGCTGCAACACGTCAGCGACAATGCTCCGTACCTTCTCGGTCCTCGGCGCACAGGACCTCTTAGCATGGGGCCTGGCTCGTGGTCCGACGCACTTTCGGACCTGCGCAAGCACACGGATTTGATCGATGTTGACACCAGAGCTCTCGAATTAACGCTCGCCGATCTGCCGATCCCTGACGCGAAGCGCACGGGCATCTACATCCTCGCGGCCGGCGAGCTGCAAGCTCACGATTTACCAGAACGGTCGCTGAAGGGAACCGAATTCCCGCTGCTCTGGGTCGATCTACCCAACCTCGGCACTTGGGAACCGCTACGCACATACCGAGTTCAGGACGAACCGGTCAAGGTTCTGCGCATCGCCGCCGATGGCATCGACGAAGAACTGCACCCGCGCCAACGCGAATCACTACGAACGGCGCTCCGCGACGCCATGAAGAATCGGCCGGACGATTACGAGTTCGACGTCTTCCTGTCCTACGCCAGGGAAGACTGGAACATCGTGTCCGAGATCCACCACCGCTTGACGGAAGCCGGCATCACCTGCTGGTTGGACGAAGTGCAAATGTCACCCAAATCAATGGTCACCGGGGAGATCAATCAAGGTCTGCGCAGCAGCCGATCCTTTCTGGCCTGCATCAGCACGAACTTCATGCGATCGAACTGGACCCAACGTGAGCTGAACGCGGCGCTCCACATCGATATCACGAGGCACGGGGGCGGTTCCGTGCTCGTGCTCATGCTTCGCGAAGACGATGACGCGGCAATCCCCCCACTGCTCGCAGACGCCAAACGCGTCTACTACACCCGGGAACACGAATTCAGCAGGCTAATCGCGCACCTTTCCAGCCTCAACACATAGGCGCCTTGCCGCCGACCGGCGCATTGGGTTCAACAGCACGATCATGCCCCGGCGAAACCTCGTTCAGTCCTATTCGGACGCTGCTCCCCGCGGCCCGAGCGAACGGCCCTGCCGCGCGGCAGCGCAGCAGGGCCGTTGGTGAACTACCCGCTTTCGGCGGCTGGATGGCTGGCCGAACGGATGAACCGCCTGCCGGTCGGCATCTTCACGGCGACAGCTCTTCGAGCGTGCGCCCCTTGGTCTCCTCGGCGAACACCGCGGTGACGAGCGTCCCGACGAGGGTGATACCGCCGATCATCAGGAACACCGCCGACAGCCCCGTGCCGCCCGCGTAGACCAGGGCGACCAGGATCGGGCCGGTGATGATGCCCAGCCGGTTGAGGACACCGCCCAGGCTGCAGCCGAGCGCCCGGCTGCGGGTCGGGTACAGCTCCGGCGTGTAGAGGTAGAGGCTGATGTTGGCCGCGAAGCTGAACATCGCCGCGAACGCGGAGAACACCGCGAGATGCCCGGCAGAGCTCGCGCCGAGCACCGCCAGCACGCCCATCGCCACCGTGGTGCCGCCCAGCCCGATGCTCAGCACCATCCGCCGGCCGAGCCGGTCGATGGTCAGCGCCGCCAGGACGCAGCCGGCCAGCCCGGCCACCGACGCCAGGGTGCTGTACCAGAGCGAGACGTCGATCGGCAGGCCGAACACCTGCTTGTAAAGCGTCGGCAGCCACGAGGTGAGCCCGTAGTTGGCCAGGTAGCCGACGAACCAGATCGTCCAGACCACCAGGGTGCGGCGCCGGTAGCGACCGGTGAACAGGTCGCGCAGCGCGCCGGTGCGCGCGGATTCCGTGCCGACGGCGGCGGGAACCGGTGCGGGTGGCGGCAGATCCCGGCCGGTGGAGCGGCGGACGTTCTCCTCGATCCGCGTCATCACCTCCTGCGCCTCGGCGGACTTGCCGCGGGCGGCCAGCCAACGCGGCGACTCGGGCACCCTGCGCTGCAGGAAGAACGCGGCGACGCCGGGGATCGCGGCGATCAGGAACAGCGTGCGCCAGCCCCAGTGCGGCACGATCCACGCCGACGCCAGCGCGCCGACGGTCAGTCCGGCCGGGAAGACCACCTCGTACATCAGCACGAACCGGCCGCGGCGCTTGGCCCGGCTGAGCTCGGCGATGTAGGACGCCGCGGTGGGCACCTCGCCGCCGATGGCGAGTCCCTGGATGAACCGCAGGATCAGGAACGGCAGCAGCGCCGGGCTCAGCGCCATGCCCAGGTTGCCGAGCGCGGTGATCACCAGGCACAGCGTGATCACCCGGACCCGGCCGATGCGGTCGGCGAGCCAGCCGGAGGCCAGCGCCCCGAGCAGCATGCCGATCGAGCCGATGGTCAGGGTCGCGGTGGCGCCTGCCGTCGACAGGCCCCATTCGCGGGAGATCTCGGGCAGCGAGAAGGCGATGAGCAGTTGGTCGAACGCCTCGAAGAACGTGACGACGCCGATGATCAGCCGCACGCTGATGTGCCAGCGCGACATCGGCAGCCGCTCCAGGCGGGCGGCGACGTCCTGTTGGACGGTGTGGTCGGGGGCCGTGATGCTCATGCGTCCCTCCTTCTTTGGGACACGCATGCCACGAGTGCGTGGCATGGAACGGTAGTTGCCGGGAGGTTCCGCGAGCGCGGTGGTCTCGCGTTCCGCGCCTCCTGGGCCGGGAGGCGATCAGTGGGTCTGCTGTGGTCAGGGCATCCGGGCGTCGAGGAGCCGGATCGCCTGGGCGGGTTCGGTGGCCGGGGACTCGTCGAGCGGATCGCACTCGACCGCCACGGCCAGGTCGTGTTCGGCGGCGGCCCAGGTCGCGAGGCGGGCGGTCTCGCCCACCCCGAGCACGCCGGTCGCCCGGGCCGGGATGCCGAGCCGGGACGCCAGGTGATCGAGCGCCCCGGCGATGTCCGCGGCGAGGTCGTCGGCCGCTAGCAGGGACATCGCGGCCCGCGCGGTTTCCTCGTTCTCCGGGCGGAATTCCTTGCCGCCGGTCTCGTAGTACAGGTAGGGGGCGACCGCGACGTGCCCGCTCCGGGCCAGTGCCCGGCAGCAGTGCTCGATCGGTTCGGTCAGCCCGTAGGCGTCGTGCAGCACGACCACGGCCGTGCGCAGGCGGGTGCGCGGGAACCGCACGAACAGCGGCGCGGCGGTGCGCAGCACCCGGCGGCCCCGGTTGGCGGGCCCGTGGGCGTGGTGGTGGTCGTGGTGGGCCGGTTCGGCGGGCATCGCGGATCCTGTTCAGCTGGGCACGTGGATCGGGGGCACGAACGGCGACGGCGTCGGTTCGAGCGCGGTGACATCGACCTCGATCAGGAACGGGCGGTGCTCCGCCACCGCCTTGGCGAACGTCTCTGCGAACGATTCCGCCCTGTTGACCAGCGCGTACGGCATGTCCAGCGCGTCGGCCAGGCCCCCGAAGTTCGGCGTGAACAGGTCGACGCCGGAGCGCCGGTCCGCGTGCTTGTCCTGCATGTTGCGCAGCACGCCGTAGCCGCCGTCGTTGAACACCACCAGCACCAGCCACGGCTGTTCCTGGGCCAGCGTGGCGAGCTCGCCGAGGTGCACCGCGAGGCCGCCGTCCCCGGCGAACACCACGGTCGGCGCCTGCGGCACGCCGATCGCCGCGCCGATGCCGGTGGCCAAGCCCTGCCCGATGCCACCGCCGACCGGGAAGACGTTGGTGTTCGGCCGGTAGATCTCCAGCAGCCTGTTGCCCCACTGGCTGGACGGGATCGTCACGTCGCGCGCGATCACCGACTCGGCGGGCAGCGCCTGCCGCATCGCGTCGCAGATCAGCGCGTACTTGCCGATCGCCGCGCGCAGGTGCGCGCGCACCCGAGCGCGAGTGCCGGTGACCTTGTCGCGCCAGCCGGGACCGCCGCCCACCGCGCCGGTCAGCTCGGCGAGCAGCTGCGGGAGCACCTGCTCCGCGGCGCCGGTCAAGCCGACCGCGGCTGGGTAGACGCGGCCGATGGCTGCCGGGTCGACGTCGATCTGCACGTGGTTGCGGGGCAGTTCCAGCGCGTAGTGCCTGGTTTCGTTGGAGCGGAAGTGCGTTCCGATGGAGATCAGCAGATCGGCCTCGGCCAGCAGCGGCTCGGCCTCGGGGTTGGCGGCGAAGTTGCCGATCACCAGCTCGTGGTCCTCCGGCACGCTGCCGCGGCCGGAGTTGCTGGTCAGCACGCCCGCGCCGAGCAGCTCCGCCAGCTCGCGCACGAGTTCGCCGGCTCCGGTGCCGCCGCCGCCGACCCACAGGATCGGCCGCTCGGCGCTCCGGATGATCTCGGCGGCGCTGCGCACCGCCGCCGGATCGACCGGCGGCGCGGCCCCACCCTGCTCCGCAGGAGCGGGCCGGCACTGCTGCCCGGCGTACTGGAGATCGATCGGCCATTCCACACTCGACGGTCCACAAGGGAGCGAAAGGGCACTACGAACCGCGTTGCGGAGCACAGATTCCGCCGTGTCGGCCGAGGCCACGGTGGCCGAATGCTTGGACACCGCGGTGAGCATCGCGGCCTGGTCCTTGGTCTCGTGGATGACGCCGCGGCCCTGCCCGAGGAACGGCGAATCGATCTGGCCGGTCACGTGCAGCACCCGGCTGCCCGCGGTCAACGCCTCGACCATCGCACCGGCCGCGTTGCCCGCGCCGGTGCCGGTGCTGGTGATCGCCACCCCGAGACCGCCGGTCGCCCGGGCGTAGCCGTCGGCGGCGTTGACCGCTGCCGCTTCGTGGCGCACCGGGACGAAGCGCAGTTCCCGGCTCACCGCTTCCACCAGGGGCAGGTTGTGCACGCTGACCACGCCGAAGGCGGTGTCGACGCCGTTGTCGCGCATGACCTGGACGAGCAGCTCGCCGCCGTTGGTACTGGGCATGGTCAGTCCTACCTTTCAAGGCGTGGGTCTGATCTGGTCATTCGTAGGATCGGAGGGCCCGGGGGCTCTGGGTATGGCTGGCATGTCGG
>NZ_JBFAKG010000174.1:0-10882 GCF_040655595.1 Saccharopolyspora sp. NPDC050389 | reverse complement strand
GTCCCACTGGCGCAGACGCCACCAACACCGCGCCAAAACCAGCCACTACCAGCGAAGACAGGCCAAAAACTACAAAGTGCGGCTGGAGTACTAGGGCCTCTCGCGTCGTTGCTTGCCCTCGACGCTGTGGTGCTTCTGACTCGTCGAATGACCTCGACATCACGCACCCGGGTGGCCTCACCCAGGAACCCGGACACATCGAGCGTGGAGCGGTCGAACCCAGCGGCCGTCGAGGTCTTCACCGCCCGCACGACCGGGATCTACTGCCACGGCGTGTCGGCACCCACGGCGCCGACCCGGACAGGCGCGCATGTCAGACTGCCAGGCGATGCATACCCCTTCCGACCTCGCCGACCTGCTCGAATGCGAACACCGCAGCATCCTCAAGCAAGCGTTGGCGGCGAGACTGCCCGGCGCGCCGCGCCCGAGCTCCGGACCCGACCGGCTGGCCGTCAAGCACGGCCACGCGCACGAGGCAGCCAAGAGCCAGTTCTGGCGTTAAGATCAAACAGTTCGCTGTCCGCATTTGTCCTTGAGCCAATCCACAAGCTCGTCAACCTCGCGCTTGTGTACTTCGTCGGTCAGCAAGAGGTCCACAACAGCCCGGACCACAGGAGCCGTCTCCCCATAATGCTTGCCGAGCTCTGCCAGCCAGTCATGATGGTCTTGGCCTGCCAGGGTCTCCAGGAACATGCGCAGCCGCTCGGCGCCACCGGCCAATGGGGGTTTCCAGGACGCGGAGGGGTCGGCTCGCCACCGGTCCATGGCTGCGCGCAGCACAATCTCCGGTGCTTCGCTGCCCGGAAGGTACCCGAACCTCGCCGAGTCGGACTTGCCGCGCTGGTCACCGTCCAGAACACCGACCATCGCGAACCGGTCCGGGCTGAGGTCGCGGATCTCGTCGAGTACACGATGCACGCCGGACTCCCCGGAGCGGGCATACCGAATGGTCACGGCACCGATTAGGTCCGGGGCCACGGCTTCAAGCACCGCACGCAGGATCTGCTGGGCTACCGCATCCTCGACGAGTACGGCCGCGCTGGTGGTTGCAGGGATGCCGAGGAAGTCGCTGATCGTGCGGATCCCCAGGCCGTGCCGGAAGCCCTGCTCGGGCGGTCCTTTGAGGAGGGTCACGTTCCCGACCGGCAGCGGGTTGATAATGCCCGGCGAGTGGCTGGAGACGACCATGGTCAAGTCCTGCTCAACCGCGAACGCCGCCATCGCGTCAGTCAGCGCCCGCTGCGAGAATGACGCCAGGTGGCTCTCCGGTTCTTCGAGCAGCACGACCGTACCCGGCTCTAGGCCGCGCAACCGCCACAACAAGTAGGTGACCACCAATTCACCCCGCCCCATGTCGAGCAGGTCGTAGGTCTGGCCGTGCGCCTCGACTTCGAAGTAGGGGGTCGGGTTGTCGTCTTCGCTGAACGCCGTCACCTCGTAGACCTGCACGGCCACATACGACCTCCGCAGGATATGACCGATCCGCCGGACGTCGTCTTCCGGCAGCGGTGCGGGATCCACCCCTTCCTTCAGGTCTTCCCGGTTGTCATCACCACTGAACAGCCGGATGAGCTCCTCGGTCTCGGCGGAGGGGTCGATGTAAACGACCGCCGCAGGCCCCTCGCCTGATCTCACACGCTCTGATCCGTCGAAGCCCACTGTCCACTCCGCGCCCGCGGTGCTTCCGGTAACCGAGATCGACGACAGCCAGTGCGGCAGCTTCGGGACGTACTGTCGTCGCTCGGCCTCCTCACCATCGCCGAGACACCGAGCCAGCGCGCCGAGTGTGCGCGATTTTCCCGCACCGTTGCCACCGCATAGAACCGTGATCCCTGGGCCGAATTCGAGGACGTGAGCCTCGTCTGCACCTCGGAACTCGGCCTTTGTGAGCCGACTGGTGTAGTTGCGCTTCGACATCTGCGCTAGCACCCGCTCCCGGGCGGCCTGCCTCAAAGCCACGGGAACTCCCCCCATTTCACGGACCCAGCGAACTCATAAAGCGCCCGGTCCGCGTTCACCTGGCTGGCCTGCTTCCAGGCCCGGTCGATTTCCTCGGGCGGTAGCGCGGCGCCGGAGGAGAGTGGAGCGCGAGCCGAGAACAACATCCACGCGGTCAGGTCGCGCAGGACGACCGAGGAAACATCTGCGACCCGGGAGGTGGCGCGGTCGTTAAAGACCGTCAGAACGGCGCGATCCCGCGCCGTCGCGAGGTCGGGCTTCACACGGCTCTGTTCGATAAGGTCGATCACATCCGCGAGACCGGACCCGTAGGTATTCAGGAGATTGTGGCGGTGCAGCTTCGCAGCCATGCACAGCCAGGTGTGAATGGTTGCCTTGTTCGGCTTGCGTGATCCCGCACGACCCAGTAGCGGGAGGTCGAGAACGAATTTGAGAGACCGCTGCGCCTGATAAACGGTATCATCCGGGAACATCATCGTGGACCGGTACCGATTTGTAATCCGCTGTGCGGTCACCTTTTCGGTGAGGGAGCGTTTCTCCAGTGTCAGCAGGAAACGAGCGATCAGGTCGTCATAAGCCATTCTGGCGTTCGAGAAGCCGATCCGTTCAGCAGCCAGGCCTTCGCCGACCGCCCACGCAACTAGGTCGCGCACCTGGTTGCGTGGACCTCCGATGAAAGCGTTGCGTTTCTCCGCCTCGGTGAGGCTGGTCGGCTGGTTGAGGCGGAAGAAGAGCTCGTGCGGCTCATCCGGGGTGTAATCCGTCAGCGCGAACACGCGGATCGAGAACTGGTTGAAACTCCGCTTGCGCGCGGGAGGCAACTGCTCGTAGCCAAAGTCGTCCAGCCCTGTTAGGGCGGGGTCGACGGGCTCGATCATACCGTCGATCGTGAACCTGTTGAGCACGAAGTCGCGGATCGCAGTCAGCCGCTGTTGCCCGTCGAGCACGTCGTAGGTGTTGTCTTCCTTGGCCACCAAGTGGATCGGCGGGACGTGCCATCCGCGGAGGATGCTGTCGATGAGCCGCTGCTTTTTGTTCTTCGTCCAGACCTCACCCCGTTGAAACTCCGGCTGGAGATCGTAGGTGCCGTCGTCGATGCGGTTGTAAATAGTTGAGATGTCTGGGTCGCTGGTGGTGAACTTCACCCTTGCCCTACCTCCTGCTTGCCCCCGGACGGCACCGGTCCGTAGCAGCCGATCGTACCGGGGTGTGTGCAGATCGCGGCGGGCAGTCCCTGACCCTCGCAGACCGACGTGCCCGAGCACGGGAAAGGCACCAGAACTTGCCTAACAATCCCAAAGTCGACGCAGCCAAGTCCGAACTCCGACGACGTCCACAAGCAATCGAGCCCCGCCGCGAGCGTTTCCAGCTGGGCGGCCAACCTGCGCTCGCAGCTCCGATGTTCCGGACACGTGTGCGTGGCGCACCAGGCGATACTTCGAACTGCGCAGCCAGCTTTGCTGCAGAGTTCGACCTACGCCCGATGCCCGCAGCGGGAGAAGCTGCGCAGGGCAACGTTCGGCATTCGACGCCTCGCGAAGAACGCCCCCTCCAAACGTGCAGCATGACCCGCGCCGGCCCGGGCCCCGCCTCGCGGTGAGTCAGTTCGGATGTCCCAGGGCTCTCGCTTGGAGAGATGTCAACGGCTTTCCTCGTCAGGGCCCCCACGACTCGGTCACCCTCGGCCCGTGCCTGCTAAAAGTCTGGAGTCGCCGCCCGGTCGGCGGGGCCGGACTCCCGCTTACCGGGACCACCGACAGCTCTCCTGCCTTACGCCCATCGCCGCCGCAGTTCCGCCTTAGCGATCTTCCCGCCTGCCGAGCAAGGCATCTCGTCGACAATCTCGAGTCGCTCGGGCCAGGTTTCCTTGGACACACCCCGGTGGGCCAGGAAGGCACAGAGGTCGGGCAGGGACAGCTCGGCGCCCGGGCGCAGCTCGATCACGGCGCACACCCGTTCTCCGAACACCTCGTCGGGTACGCCGATTGCCGCGACCATCTCGACCGCGGGATGCTCCCCCACCCGCTCCTCCACCGCGAGTGCCGAGATGTTCTTGCCGCCCCGGATGATGAAATCCGAGACCCGACCGACCACTCGCAGGCGATCCTGTGCGTCGATCGTGCACCGGTCACCGGTCAGCATCCAGCCGTCCGCGTCGAAGAGCTCCGCGTTCGCCCTGGGATCGGCGTAGTAGCCGAGGCTGGCCGCAGGCCCGCGACAGCTCGAGCGCCCGCCGTCCACACCCTCGGACAGCCGGACCCTCATGTCGGGGACAACCCGTCCGGCGCTGGTCAGCCGGGTCTCCTGGTCGTCGCGCACCGTCGTGCAGGAGAGCATCCCGGTCTCGTTGGAGCCGTAGAACTGGAGCAGTGCGGCGCCGGTCCGCTCCTCGAACTCCAGCCCGCGGCGGTATGGGATCGCCTCGCCGCCGGTGAACATGCAGCGCAGTGAGCGTGCGTCGACGGTCACGCCCGGGTCGGCGTTGAGCATCATCACGAACTGGGTGGTCACTGCGGCGAGCACAGTCGCCCGCTCCGCGGCGATCAGCCGCATCGCAGCGGCGGCGTCGAACCGGCGCATCCGCACGGCCGTGGCGCCGAGCAGGATCGGGGTGGCGTGCGCCGACCAGAGTCCGAAACCATAGGGCGTCGGCACGACCGAGAGGATCACGTCGTCCTCGGTCAGATCGCCGGCGAGGGTGGCCTGCGTGTAGTAGTAGAGCAGCCGATTCTGGTGGTGGGCAACGCATTTGGGCATCCCGGTGGTGCCGGACGTCGAGTTCAGTACGAACAGGTCACCGAGCCCGAGAGCACGGTCGGCCGACACGCGGGGCCCACCCTCCCAGGGCACGGCGCCGAGGCGGACCGCCCCCGGGCGGTCGGGGTCGACGACCAGGTGCCGTCCGGCCGGGAAGCCGAGCTGGACTGCGAGCGTCGCGGTGTCACGCCCAGCGTGCTCCGGTGCGGTGACCAGCACCGTGGACCCGGTCAACCCGACAAGGTGCTGGACCTCCTGGTCCCCCGCCCGAGCCGGGACGCCCACCGCCACGACCCCGGCCCGTTCGGTGGCCAGGTAGAGGGCGTGCACCACCGGACCGTCCGGGAACAGGATCGCAATCCTGTCACCCCGTTCGGCGCCCGCCGCGACCAGGCCGGCGGCGAGGCGGTCGGCCAACTCGTCCACATCCGACCACGTCAACCGTTGTCCGTCTCCCACAAAGGCGAAAGCGTCCGGGCGCTCGACCGCGTGCCTGCGCACTCGCTCGGCGAGCGTCTCGCTCCCGAACCGGCCTACCTCCGCGAGCCGCTCCGCCACGTGTGCTTCGTGAATCGAACCCGGGATCGGGCCGGCTCCAGCGGGGAACAGCCTAGGCGGGAGGAGCCCAGGGAAATCGACCATGAGCGCTGTCCTTTCCGACACGTCTGCGAGTTCGACCAAGTTCGACCAAGCGCTTGACCGATAGAAACCGAAACTCTAGCTTCAGCGCAAGGGGAACTTCCCCGCTGACGGTTGTCGGTACCTGGTCACGCCGTCCGCGGGGAGGCCGTGATCAAGGAGGATCCGCCTGTGCCCTCAGCAGCCTCGAATCGCCCGGACGACACGCGCACGGCCCGACGCGCTGCGCTCAGCTCGTTCCTGGGCTGCGTGCTGGAGTACTACGACTTCTTCGTCTACGGCTCGGCCGCCGCACTGGTGTTCAGCACCGTCTTCTTCCCTGCGCACGACGCCACGGTCAGTACGGTGCTGGCGCTCGCGACATTCGGCGTTGCCTACGTCGCTCGTCCACTCGGCGCAGTGATCTTTGGACACTTCGGGGACCGCATCGGTCGCCGCAACACACTGATCGTCACGTTACTGCTAATGGGCCTGAGCAGCACGGCGATCGGGCTGCTGCCCACCTACGAGACCGCCGGGGTGATCGCGCCGTTTCTCCTGGTGTTCCTCCGGGTGTTGCAAGGCATCTCGGCGGGGGGCGAGGCGGCAGGCGCCAGCACCCTAACGCTGGAGCACGCCCCAGATGGGCGGCGGGCGCTGTTCACCAGTTTCACGATGTCCGGGTTCGCCGCCGGCATGGTGCTCGCCACCCTGGTCTTCATCCCGGTGGCGGCGCTTCCCCGCGACTCGCTGCTCTCCTGGGGATGGCGGATCCCGTTCCTGCTCAGCATCGTCGTGGTCGGGCTGACCTACATGATCCGCCGCCATATAGATGAGACGCCCGTCTTTACTGAGGAGGTGGCCACCACCCGTGAGGAGCAGATCCCGCTGGTCGCGGCCGTCACCACCCGAGGGCGCGAGCTGCTGCGGGTCATCGCCTGCTCGGTGTTCGGCACCTTCCAGTCGCTGTTCGCGGTGTTCGGACTGGCGTACGCCACGTCAGACCCGATCGGGCTGCCGCAGTCGACCATGCTCTGGGTCTCGGTGATCGCGAACGCGGTCGCGATCGTCGCCATCCCGGCGTGGGCGACGGTGTCGGACCGCGTGGGCCGACGTCCGGTCTGGGTGTTCGGCACTCTGGGGTCGGCCGTGTTGGCGGCGGTCTACCTTTATGTGGTCTCCATCGGCAACCTGCCGCTCGTCTTCATCGTGGGAATCGTCTACGCCGGCATTGTTTACAGCGCACTCAACGGCGTCTGGCCTGCGTTCTTCGCGGAGATGTTCGACGCCCGCGTTCGCTACACGGGGTTTGCAGTCGGCAGCCAGATCGGCTTCCTGATCGCCGGCTTCACCCCTTCGATCGGCTTCGCGATCATGGGATCAGGGGCCATGGCCTGGGTTCCGGTCGCGCTGCTCGTGGCAGGCTGCGGGATCGTGTCCGCCGTGTCGGCGCTGACCGCTCCCGAGACCCATCGCACACCGACTGCCGAGTTGGGGCTGCCGCGGGCGAAGAGTTCAGCAGGACGATCCACCGCACTGCCTGGAAAGCGCTAGCCGAGAGGCCCGGCGACGCACAAAGCCATCCCAGTGAGAGGCCAGTCAGCACCCACGCGACGCTGAGCGCTCTACGACTGGTCGACTCTGCGCTTCCTCGAGCGCCCAGTCCGGACCGAGGTAGACGATCACCAGTCCGTTCGTGCGGAGGTAATCGGCCACGGCCGCCTCGTCGTTCCCGGTGGCATCGGCCAGACGGGCCCGAAGCGCTGCGAGTAAGTGGTCTTCCCTGACGTAGGTGTTCTTCATGACCGGCGCCTGGTTGCGGGCGCTGGTGTGGCCGTGGCGGCAGCGGTAGCCAGCACGGTTGTTCACCCAGTGCGAATCGAACCGCCGACCGCACCGGCCACACACGACCAGCCCCGCCAACCGATAGATCCGTGTATCGCCACCCTGAGTCTTGCGGGCAACACGCATCCCTTGGATGGCGTGGAACGTCACCTCGTCGACCAGCGCACGATGCGCCGGCACGTTCGACACCACCCAATCCCGCTCATCCATGCGGCCCCGGCCCCGCCAGCACGACGAGCACTGCCAGGGTTGTGGAGGGTGCCGTGCCGGTTCCACACCTGCCGACCGGTGTAACGCGGATTCTCCAGAATCCCCGCCACCGTCCGCGTAATCCACGCCCGCCCAGAACGATGTGAGTTGCGTGCCCGATCAGCACCAGACGGACACGCCACCTCACGTTCGTTGAGTTCCCGTGCGATACCAGCGACGCTGCGCCCCGCGGCACGCTGCTCGAAGATCCACCGCACCCACGGCGCCGTAGCCGGATCCGGCTCCAACCGATGCAATCGACGACCCCACTGCGCGTGAACACTATTGGGATGCGGCCCCGCATCAACCAACCGATACCCATACGGCGGCCGCCCACCCAGAAACCGGCCCTGCGTGCACACCTGGGCGCGCATGGCAGCCAGACCTGATGCCGCGGCTTGAGCACTTCACGCCGTGACTGCGAACCCAGCAACAACATCAACGCCTGATGAGCCGGATCCTCGAGATCCACCGGCCCACCCGCCTCCGGCAACCACAGCTCCACACCCTGATCCGCCAAGAAGGCCATCACCGTCCGGAACTGATCACCGTAAAAAGCCCGCTCATACTCACCCACGACCACGGCATCAAAACCACAATCCGGGCTCTGCACCGCGGCCAGCAGCGCCGCCGCACACCGCCGCTTCGGCCAGGCCCACCGGCGCGAACAGCCCTCATCGAAATACTCGGCCACGATCACCCCACGACCGGCGATCGTCTCCTCAGCCACCTCGAGCTGCCAGGCCAGCGACGTCTCCTGATCCTGGAACTCCTTCGTCGACATCCGCCCATAAAAAGCGAACCGCACCAGCGACCCACCACGACCACTCCCCCGACACCGGCGACGGCCGCGACCGGCCGTTCCAACTGGACCCGTTCCGTCTACTTCGGTCACTACGCACCCCGCATCCAACACCGCCCAATGAGGCAGTGCTGGAACGCCAGCACACGACACCTGTGACGCAGCACCGGTTCAACATGACCCGAATAGCCGCATGCCGGCGCCAAGGGCAAGAGCACCGACGCCCCCGTTACCTTTTTCGTGGCTCTGATCTTGGAGCCCTGGTCGCCAGGCCTGGCATGACTTTGTCCCCCAGTCGAACGGATGATCCGGGGGGTGGTGTCACCAGGTCTGGTGGCATCGGTGGACCGCTGATAGGGACACGGCCGCCTGCGGGTAGGTCTCGTCGTAACGTGGCTGCCGGCCGTCGGTGCCTGACTGGTGACCAGCAACTTCGACATGAAGGACTTGGTCGATGCCCAGCACGTACGGCGTGTTCCTCGGTCTGGATGTAGGCAAGGGTGAGCACCATGCCGTGGGCCTGGACGTGGCCGGGAAACGGCTGCACGACGGGCCGCTGCCCAACAGCGAACCGAAGCTGCGGGCACTGTTCGACAAACTCGCCGCCCACGGGCCGCTGCTGGTCGTGGTCGATCAGCCGGCCACGATCGGCGCGTTGCCGGTCGCGGTTGCTCGCGCTTGCGGGCACCAGGTCGCCTACCTGCCCGGACTGGCGATGCGCCGGATCGCCGACCTCTACCCGGGCAACGCCAAAACCGACGCCCGCGACGCCTTCGTGATCGCTGATGCCGCACGCACCCTGCCCCACACGCTGCGCCAGGTCGACGTCGGCGACGATGCCCTGGCCGAGCTCGGCGTGCTGGTCGGGTTCGATGACGACCTGGCCGCCGAGGCAACCCGGATCAGCAACCGCATCCGCGGCCTGCTCACCGGCATCCACCCCGCCCTCGAACGCGCCCTCGGCCCGAAGGTCACCCACACTGCGGTGCTGGAGATCCTGTCCCGCTGCGGCGGCCCGATCGGCCTGGCCAACACCAGCCGACGCAAGCTGACCTCGATCGCGACCAAGCACGCGCCCCGCATGGGCGAGCGGCTGGTCGACGACATCCTCGCCGCCTTGTCCGAGCAGACCGTGGTCGTTCCCGGCGCCGCCGCAGCCGACGTGGCCCTGCCGCGCCTCGCCGAGAGCCTGAAAACAGTGCTGGAGCAACGGAAAACGCTCGCGGCCGAGGTCGAAGGGATCCTTGATGCGCACCCTCTTGCCGAGGTCCTGACTTCCATGCCCGGCATCGGAGTCAGGACCGCTGCCCGCATCCTGCTGGAGATCGGCGACGCCTCCGCGTTCGCCAGCTCCGCACACCTGGCCGCCTATGCCGGCATTGCCCCGGTCACCCACCGCTCCGGCAGCAGCATCCGTGGTGAGCACCCCGCCCGCACCGGCAACCGCAAGCTCAAACGCGCGTTCTTCCTCGCCGCCTTCGCCGCCCTAGCCGACCCCGCCTCCAGGGCCTACTACGACCGACAGGTGCGCCACGAGGCGCTTGATGTTCGAGTGGAGGTGAGAGACCTTCGCCGCCCGTCCGTCGCAGCGGCCGGGTTGAAGCTGGGAGCAGCCTGATCCGGGGAACGCCGGGGAGGGTGGGAAGCAGCTCCGACGATGTCGGGACGCACCAGCACTGCCAGATGGTGCGGGTCCGGCTAGCGAGGCCAGAGGGTACAGCGAAAGCGAACCAGTGGTTGACGCCCCGTAAGCGTAGTACCGGCTCCAACCTGGTGGATACGGGCCGGGATGCAGTGCGCGGTCCCTGTTTTGCGAGGGGACCGACTCCGACACCGCGTTTGTCGACCGGTGCGGAGGCCACGCCGAATGTCTGCGGCGTAGGCGTGGCGATGCTGCCGGGGTGGAGCTGGGTGCCTGCCTGGCCGATCGAACACCGAGTGAACGTGGGAACCGCCCCGGTTCGCCCTCCCCACGCGGCAGCCAGCCGGGTGGCGGGCAGGTCCGTTGCCGACCGAGGGACGTGGGGCGGGACGGAGGTCTCGTAGTACTCCGAGCCGGGGAAAGCCCGGCACATGGGGAAGGAGACCAGCAAGTCAGCAAGGAGGATGCTGGAATGCCGGGAGGCCACGGGTGAACACCCGCGATCCGGAGATGGCCCTGCACTGGGCCGAGCGCCGGGTACTGGAGATCCAGACCAAGTTGCACCGATGGGCGACCGGCGATCCTCACCGCCGGTTCGATGATCTGTTCAACCTCGTTGCCGATCCCGCCTTCCTGTTGGTGGCGTGGGATCGGGTGCGGAGCAATAAGGGGTCGCGCACGGCGGGAGTGGACGGCAAGACCGCCCGCTACATCGAAACCGCCACCGGGGTCGAGGTTTTCCTCGACCAGCTGCGCCACCAGCTCAAACTGCGCAGCTTCCGCCCGGTTCCGGTGCGGGAACGGATGATTCCCAAGACGAACGGCAAGATGCGTCGCCTGGGCATCCCGACCACGGCCGACCGGGTGGTCCAAGCGGCCCTGAAGCTGGTGCTGGAGCCGATTTTCGAGGCGGATTGTGCGCCACGAGGCGCTGCTTTTACCGGACGCGGTGAGAGACCGTGTCGGGCTCTTGTCGCAGCAAGGGCCTGGAAGCTGGAGACAGCCTGATC
>NZ_JBFAKG010000173.1:0-10928 GCF_040655595.1 Saccharopolyspora sp. NPDC050389 | reverse complement strand
TGGACGAGCACGAGGTCGTGCTGTTGGTGGTGTTGCATCACATCGCCGGTGTCGTTCCGGTAAGAACCGGAACGAACACTCACGAGCGCTCGACCAATTCCGCCAACGCGGGCAACTGCTCGGCATCCTCCAACGCCGAGCCGACCGCCACCACGGCGGCTCCGGCCGCGAGGAATTCCGGCGCGTTGCGCGCGTTCATCCCGCCGGTCGCCACCAGCCGAAGCCCGGGGAACGGGCCGTGCATCGCCTTGAACCAACCGATTCCCAGCTCTGCGGCCGGGAAAGCCTTGACCCACGACAGCCCGAGCCGGTGGGCCTGCTGGATCTCGCTGGGCGTGGCCACGCCGGGCAGGTGCGGCACGCCGAGCTCCGCGCTCAGCCGCACCACCTCTGGATCCAGCCCCGGCGCCACGGTGAACGCCGCGCCCAGTTCCTTGACGGTGTGCACCTGCTCCGTGCTCACCACGGTCCCGGCACCGACCGGTCGGCCGCGCCGCGCCCCGGCCTCCACCGCCGCGCGCAGCGACGGCTCGGCGCGCGACGTCTCGATCGGCACCTCGACCGCCTCGATGCCCAGGTCCCAGGCCCGTTCGGCCAGCTCGACGGTCCGCTGCGGATCCATTCCGCGCAGGATCGCCATGACCGGGCCGGTGAAGAGCTCGTCGAAGAAGCCCACGATCATTCACTCCCGCCGAAGCTGAGGTTGCGCCACTGCTCCTCGTCGCAGCGAAGCCATTCCGCCACCGCGCCGCGATCCGGCAGCGGCATGTGGTCCTCGGTGCTGAGCAGGCTGTGCGCGGCCAGGATGTGCCCGAGCCGCAGGCAGCGGACGCCGTCCTCGCCGCGCAGCACACCGGAGAGGTATCCGGCGGCGAACGCGTCCCCGGCGCCCACCGGCTCGACAACCTGGACCGTCGGGGCGGGCACGACCACCGTCTCGGTGCTCAGGGCGTAGGCGGCGTCGGCGCCGTCCTTGACCACGACGACGTCCGGCTCGTCCAGGAGTTTCCGCACGTCCTCGGCGGTTTCCACGCCCCAGAGGGTGGTCGCCTCGTCCAGGCCGACGAACACCACGTCGGCGAGCTGGGCGAGCTCGCGCAGCCGCGGCCCGGCCTGCTCGACCGGCCACAGCGCCGGGCGGTAGTTGACGTCGAAGGTGATCCGGGCGCGGCGTTCGCGGGTCAGCAGCCGCCGGACGAGCCGGTCGCAGCCGTCGGAGAGCGCGGGCGTGATGCCGCTGATATGCAGCAGCCGCGGCGCATCGATCCGCTCGTCGGCCAGGAAGGTTTCGTCCATTGTGGACGCGGCCGAGCCCGCGCGGTAGTAGTAGACCTTGGTGCCGCCGTGACCGGGATCCTTGAAGTAGACGCCGGTCGGCGTGTCCGGGCGCACCTCCACCAGGCCGGTGTCCACCCCGGCGGCGGCGATGGCCGCGACCATCCGGCGGCCGAGAGGATCGTCGCCGACCCGGCTCGCCCAGCCGACGCGATGACCCAGCGCGGCCAGGTGAATCGCCACATTGGACTCGGCGCCGCCGGCCGAGAGCGTGAACGTCCGCGCCTGCTCCAGTGACACCGGGACGGCCGGGGCGACCAGCGACATCGTCTCCCCCAGACACAGCACCTCGGGGTCGCTGCTCGGCTCCGCCACCTTCGCCTCCTCGGTCCCGCGGCACTCGTCGCCGGACAGCTTAACCGCTCAGCGCTGCGAAATGCACACCGTCGTTGCACCCCTTGCAACGCACTGGTTCCGGCTTGCGCACCGGCGGCCATCTAGGCTGAGAATCCGGTGATCACGCACACGCCCAGGAAAGGGAGGATGCTCGAATGAGCTTGGAGCGCCCGATCGATCCGGACCCGTACTCGCTGCTGCCCGCGGTTCCGGCCTTCACCGTCACCTCCGACGACGTGACCGATGGCCGGCCGATGGCGCAGGCCCACGCCTACGACGGCATGGGCGCCGACGGCGAGAACCGCTCGCCCCAGCTGCGCTGGACGGGTTTCCCGGAGACCACCAAGAGCTTCGTGGTGACCTGCTTCGACCCCGACGCGCCGATTCCCGGCGGCTTCTGGCACTGGACCCTGGTGGACGTGCCGGCCGACGTGACCGAGCTGGCCGCCGACGCGGGCAACCGCAACGGGCACGGCATCCCGGCCGGGGCCTTCCACGTCGCCAACGATCTCGGCGAGCACGCCTTCGCCGGCGCCGCCCCGCCGCCCGGCGACCGGCCGCACCGCTACTACTTCGTGGTGCACGCGGTCGACACCGAGAAGCTCGGCGTGGACGAGAAGGCGAGCCCGGCGGTGGTCAGCTTCAATCTGGCCTTCCACACCGTCGCGCGCGCCGTCCTCACGCCGACCTACCAGCACTGACGCGCGTTCGAGGCGGCCTTCCACAACTGCAGGATCGTCTTCGAAGGGCCGTGCCTCCTCGGGACGGCCCTTTCGCGCGCCGAGATCGCCCGATCGAGATGTATCTGAAACGGCACCTCGCTCCTCTTTAAAAGCGGGAGGTTTTCGGGCGTCAGGAGGCCGAGATGAGCGTGCTGCCGGGTTCGTTCGCCGCGCTGGTCGCCACCGGGGTGGCCGCGCTGCTGTTCGCGCCGTTCGTCGCCGGTGAGCACCGGCGGCACGGCGAGCTGCGCGTGGGCATCGCGCTGCAGCGCTTCGCCGTCCTGCTCTACGCGTTCGGGCTGTTCTCCTACGTGTTCCTGCCGTTCCCGTCCGATGCGGCCTGCTTCGCGCCGCAGTGGCGACCGCTCGCCGGACTGACCAGCCCCACGATGCTGGCCCAGTTCGCGTGCAACGTGGCGCTCTTCGTCCCGCTGGGCGCTCTCGTGCGGGGCGGTTGGCCGGCAGCGATGCTGGCCGGATCGGCGACATCGGTGCTCGTCGAGCTGACCCAGCTGACCGGGTTCTGGTTCGTCTTCCCTTGCCCGTACCGGGTTTTCGATGTGGACGACGTCATCGCGAACACAGCGGGCGCGCTGCTCGGCGGGCTGCTCGCGCCACTCCGGCAGCGACTGCCGACCGGCACCAGCGGACGGCCCGCGACGCAACCGCGGCCGGTCACCGCCGCCCGGCGGCTGCTTGGCATGTGCTGCGACGCTCTGGTGCTGTGGCTGCTCGGAGCGGCCTGCGCCCGGGCCGCGGACATCGCGCTCCGGCTCACCCGCACCGCCCCGACGCGGTGGTGGGAGGCGGCCGCGCTGTGGCTCGCACCGGCCGCGTTGCTGCTGGTCACGATGCTGATCGGGCACGGCACCTCGCTCGGCCAGCACGCGGTGATGCTGCGGGCCAGGGCGCCCAACGGCCGCCCACCGCCGGCTGCCGGGCTGCTGCGGTGGGCGGCCGGCATCGGCGGGCTGGCCGTGGCGCAGGGCGTGGCCGAGGGAGCGTTCGGGGAACCCGATGCTGTGCTCGGCGTGTTGTGGTGCACCGCGCACGCCTGGGGTGTGACCAGAACCCGAGATCACCGCGGAATCACCGGGCTCGTCGCCGGGTTGGAGATGATCGACGCCCGACGAAGCCATGGCGCACCGAACCCGGCGCGCTCGACCTGAGGCAGGATGGACCAGTGCGGCACTTCGATCTAGTCATCATCGGTTCCGGCTCCGGCAACTCGATCCTCGACGACCGGTTCGCCGACTGGGACGTCGCCGTGGTCGAGAAGGGCATCGGCCCCAACGACGCCTACGGCGGCACCTGCCTGAACGTCGGCTGCATCCCGACGAAGATGTTCGTGCACACCGCCGACGTCGCCGCGGCCCCGGCAGGCGGCGCGAAGCTCGGCGTCGACCTCGAACTGCGCGACGTGCGCTGGCACGACATCCGGGACCGGATCTTCGGCCGCATCGACGAGATCTCCACCGGCGGCCGCCGGTACCGCGCCGAGGGCAGCCCGAACGTCACCCTCTACGAGGGCGTCGCCCGGTTCACCGGGATCAAGCAGCTGACCGTGGAGACCGCCAACGGCCCGGAGACGATCACCGCGGACCGCTTCGTGGTGGCCGCAGGCGGCCGCCCGGCGATCCCGGAGATCCCCGGCCTGGACCAGGTCGGCTACTACACCAGCGACACGGTGATGCGGCTCGAAGAGCTGCCCAGCCGGATGATCATCATGGGCACCGGGTTCGTGGGCACGGAGTTCGCGCACGTGTTCAGCGCGCTGGGCGTCGACGTGACCATGATCGGCCGCTCCGGCCGGGTGCTGCGCTCCGAGGACACCGACGTCTCCGAGCGGTTCACCGAGCTCGCGGCCGCGCGCTGGGACCTGCGGCTGAACCGCAAGGAGATCTCGGTCGAGCGCGACGGCGAGCTCGTCCGGCTGCACCTGGAGGGCCCGGAGGGCACCGAGGTGGTGGAGGCCGAGGCGCTGCTCATCGCGATCGGGCGGGTGCCCAACGCCGACCTGCTGGACGCCACCGCCGGCGGTCTCGAACTCACCGCCGACGGCAAGATCAAGGCCGACGCGACCCAGCTGACCTCGGTGGACGGCGTCTGGGCGATGGGCGACATCAGCTCCGAATACGAGCTCAAGCACGTCGCCAACCACGAGATGCGCGTCGTCCAGCACAACCTGCTGCACCCGGACGAGCCGATCGAGTCCGACCACCGGTTCGTGCCGCACGCGGTGTTCTCCGCGTGGCAGATCGCCTCGGTCGGCCTCACCGAGCAGGAGGCGCAGCAGCGCGGCGTCAGCTACGTGACCTCGATCCAGGACTACGCGGGCATCGCCTACGGCTGGGCGATGGAGGACACCACCGGCTTCGCCAAGCTCCTGGCGGATCCGGACACCGGACAGCTGCTCGGCGCCCACATCATCGGCCCGCAGTCGCCGACGCTGCTGCAGCCACTGATCCAGGCGATGCAGTTCGGTCTGGACGCCCGGTCGATGGCCCGCGGCCAGTACTGGATCCACCCGGGCATGCCGGAACTAGTCGAGAACGCCCTGCTCAGCCTGCCGCTGAAGTGACGGGTGCGCCCGATGTGTCGGGCGTCATCTTGAGTAATTCCAGTTTAACGCGTCACCTTAGGAGGATCGCGGGCTGCTCGCAGATGCGCTCCCACCGTGGCGGAGCGGGCCCGGGCGACCCGGAACGCCATCGGACAAAGGAGTTTGACTGTGCTTCACGAACGCCTCGAACCGGTCTACGAGAACGTGGTCCAGCGCAACCGCGGCGAAGACGAGTTCCACCAGGCGGTCCGGGAAGTGCTGGAGAGCATCGGTCCGGTGGTGGACAAGCACCCCGAGTACGCCGAGCAGAAGATCATCGAGCGGATCTGCGAACCCGAGCGGCAGATCGTCTTCCGCGTGCCGTGGGAGGACGACCGCGGCGAGGTGCACATCAACCGCGGCTTCCGGGTCGAGTTCAACAGCGCGCTCGGCCCGTACAAGGGCGGCCTGCGCTTCCACCCGTCGGTCTACCAGGGCATCGTGAAGTTCCTCGGCTTCGAGCAGATCTTCAAGAACGCCCTCACCGGGCTGCCCATCGGCGGCGGCAAGGGCGGCTCGGACTTCGACCCCAAGGGCCGCTCCGACCGGGAGGTCATGCGGTTCTGCCAGAGCTTCATGACCGAGCTGCACCGGCACATCGGCGAGTACACCGACGTGCCGGCCGGCGACATCGGCGTCGGCGGCCGCGAGATCGGCTACCTGTTCGGCCAGTACAAGCGGATCACCAACCGCTACGAATCCGGCGTGCTGACCGGCAAGCACCTGTCCTTCGGCGGCGCCCGCGTCCGCACCGAGGCCACCGGCTACGGCTGCGCGTTCTTCGTGCAGGAGATGCTGGGGGCCCGCGGCCAGTCGTTCGACGGCAAGCAGGTCGTGGTCTCGGGATCGGGCAACGTGGCGATCTACACGATGGCGAAGGTGCACCAGCTCGGCGGCACCGTGGTGGCCTGCTCGGACTCCTCCGGCTACGTCCTCGACGAGCAGGGCATCGACGTCGAGCTGATCAAGCAGGTCAAGGAGGTCGAGCGTGGCCGCATCGCGACCTACGCCGAGCGCCGCCCGGGCGCGAAGTTCGTCGCGCAGCGCAGCGTCTGGGAAGTGCCGTGCGACGTGGCGATGCCGTCGGCGACTCAGAACGAGCTGACCGGCGACGACGCGGCCACCCTGATCGCCAACGGCTGCATCGCGGTCGGCGAGGGCGCGAACATGCCCACCACGCCGGAGGCGGTGCGCAGCTTCCAGGAAGCCGGTGTCGCGTTCGGCCCCGGCAAGGCCGCCAACGCCGGCGGCGTGGCCACCTCGGCGCTGGAGATGCAGCAGAACGCATCCCGTGACAGCTGGAGCTTCGAGTTCACCGAGAAGCGCCTCGAAGAGATCATGAAGGACGTGCACGCCCGCTGCTACGCCACGGCGGCGGAGTACGGCATGCCGGGCAACTACGTCGCGGGCGCGAACATCGCGGGCTTCACCAACGTGGCCGACGCGATGCTCCGCCTCGGCCTCGTCTGACCGAGCGGGTGCGGCTGGCCGGCATGCCGAGGGGCGATGCACCGGCCAGCCGCGCGACTCGTTGCCGAAGGCCGGGGAAACGACGGCAGCGAGCCGGGTCTCTCGCCGTCCCGTTCTCGTCGGCGCCGCGCTCCCCCGCGGCACCCACGACCATCGATGGTGTCAGGGCTCGCGTGCTCGCAGATCCGATTCGGCGCCGTTCACGCCATCGGCCCAGCAGGCTGGACTGCGCACCGCCCAACGCAAAAGGCGTCTTCGACCGACCGGCCGAAGACGCCCTTCACCGATCACCTGATCAGATGGTGCGGGGGCGGCCGGCGATGATGCCGAACACCGCCTGGATCGCGACGATCACCACGATCGCCACCAGCGACGCCGACCAGGTGCCGGTCGCGTCGTGCAGCACGCCGAACAAGAACGGCCCGAAGGACGCGATCAGGTAGCCGACGCTCTGCGACATCGCGGACAGCGACCCGGTGTCGGCGGCATTGGCGGTCCGCAGCGAGATGAGCACCAGCGCCAACGGGAACGCGCTCATCCCGACGCCGATCGCAAGCGCCCACACCACCGGCAGCGCCTGCGGCGCCAGCAGCAGCCCGAGCAGCCCGGTGAGGGTCAGCACCGCGAGCCCGACGGCCCACCACGACTGGCTGCGCGTCCGGGTCACCAGCGGCGGCAGGATCATGTTGATCGGCACGCCGACCAGCAGCAGCAGCCCGAGCAGCATGCCCGCGGTCGTGCCGTCGATTCCGGCGCCCTTGAACACCTCGGGCATCCAGCCCATCACCACGTAGGCGACCAGCGACTGCAGCGCGAAGTAGACGGTGATCACCCACGCCAGCGGACTGCGCATCAGCGAACGCCGCGGCCCCGTCGATGCGGTGCCCGACACCTGCCGCGTCGAGGAGCGGCGAGCCGTCGCCGGCACCCACACGCACAACGCGGCCAACGCCACGACCGCCCAGGTCGCCAGCGACAACCGCCAGCTGCCGGTGGTGGAGTTCAGGTACGGCGTCAGCGCCGAGCCGGTCGAGCCGCCCGCCGCCATCGCGGTGGTGTAGAGCGCGGTGGCCATCCCTACGCGGGTCGGGAAGGACTCCTTGACCACCACCGGGATCAGCACGTTGCACATCGCGATCGCGGCGCAGACCAGCACGGTCCCGCCCAGCACCGTCCACGGGCCGTCGACGACCCGCAACAGCATCGCGAGCGTCAGCACCGCCAGCGACGCGCCGATGACCTTGTTGATGCCCATCCGCCTGGCCAGCAGCGGGGCGCCGATGCCCGCGATCCCGAAGCACAGCGTCGGCACCGAAGTCACCACGCTCGCCCAGGTCGTGGAGGCACCGAGCGAGTCACGAACCTCACCGAGCACCGACGCCAGGCTCGTGACCGCCGGGCGCATGTTCGCCGCCGCGAGCGCCACGCCGGCGAGCAGCAGTCCCCCACCGGCGGCGGCGACGTGCCGGTTCGGGAAGACCGTCTCCGCGGCGCCCTGGTTCTCGGCGGAGAAGGCATCCGGATGACGTCCGGCGGCGAGTCGCGTGGCATCCTGGTCAGCCACCTGGTCGGGGACATGCTGGGGTCGTGACTTCGTAGACATCGCGACCTATTATGTCAAACGTAGGATGTTTGGACGAAAGGACCTGTCAGTGCCTTTGGTCACTGCCAAGCGGACCGGACTGGTCGATCAGGTCATCGCCCAGATCCGCGAGCTCGTGGCGTCCGGGGAATGGCCGCTGGGCGAGAAGATTCCGCCCGAGGCCGAGCTGGTGAACGCCCTCGGCGTCGGCCGCAACACCGTCCGCGAGGCGGTGCGCGCGCTCTCGCACGCCGGGCTGCTGGAAGTGCGGCAGGGCGACGGCACGTTCGTGCGCGCCACCAACGAGATCTCCGGGGCGGTGCGCAAGCTGTGCGGCCCCGAGCTGCGCCAGGTCCTGGAGGTCCGGCGCGCGCTGGAGGTGGAGGGCGCACGGCTGGCCGCCGGGGCGCGAACCGACGAGGACCTGCGCGAGCTGACGGCCTGCATGGACAGCCGGAACGCGGCGGTGCAGCGCCTGGACAGCGCGGAGGTCGTCGTCACCGACGCCGAATTCCACCGGCTGCTGGTCGCGGCCTCGCACAACCCGGTGCTGATCTCGCTCTACGAAGGGATCCGCGAGACGGTGGCCTCCAGCGTGGCGACCACCTTCAACCCGGAAATCCCGCCGGAGCAGCACGTCTCGCACACCGAGCTGCTGGAAGCGGTGCGCGACGGCGATCCGCGTCGGGCGGCCGAAGAGGCGGGCGCCTTCCTCGACGAACTGCTCAGCCAGGTGGGCTCGGACTCCGGACCAGATCAGGCAGAGGAGTCCGGCCAGTAGTCGGTTCCGACGTCGAACGAGTCACCGGCGGCCGGGGCCACCCACGACGCCGCGATCACTCCGGCGGCGAAACGACCGCCGGTCGATCCGCTGCGCGCGGGCTGCAGCCACACCGACGGCGCGCCGAACCGGGTGATCACGATCTCCTCCCCCGATTCGGCGCGGTCGAGCAGCTCCACCAACCGCTCGCGGGCTTCATCAACGGAAAACTCGGCCATGGCTACGACGTTACCTGGGTCACACGGACCGCGGGGGCGCAACGGCTCACCGGAGTTCCTGGTGCAGCAGCGGCAGGCCGGCCGGTGCACCGTGGTCGAGCAGTCGGCGCAGGGCGTCGGTGTCCAGGTGCTTCTCCACCAGGTCGCCGAGCAGATCGAGCTGCCCGGCCCGGACCTCGGCGAAGACCGTGGTGTCGGCCGGTTCGAAGCCGTCCCGCCCGGCTCGCCGCGCGGCCCAGCGCAGGAAGGCCCGGCGGAACGCGTCGTTCTCGAACAGCCCGTGCCAGTGGGTGCCGAGCACCGACTCGGCCACGCCGCCCTCGTCCTGCCCGTCCGGCAAGCTCACCAGCGGCGCGAGATCGCCGCGGCGGACGGCGACGCCGTGGTGGATCTCGTAGCCCGCGACGGGCTCGCCGAAGGCCTGGCCGCGCGGCCGGGCCAGCGTCTTGCGCGGCGCGAACTCGATCTCCAGGTCGAGCAGTCCCAGCCCGTCGACCGCGCCGGTCCCGGACTCGACCTCGTCGACGATGCGCCGGGTCAGCATCTGGAAGCCACCGCAGATCCCGGCGACCGGCAGCCCGGCGCGGGCGTGCGCGCGGATCGCCTCGGCCAGGCCGCTGCGCCGCAGCCAGGCGAGGTCCGCGACCGTCGACTTCGAGCCGGGCAGCACGACCAGATCCGCGTCGGCCAGCCGCGACGGCTCGGTGACGAACCGGACCGCGACGCCGGGTTCCGCGGCCAGCGCCTCCACGTCGGTGGCGTTGGAGATCCGCGGCAACCTCGGCACGGCGACCCGCAACCACTGTCCGCCCTTCGGCGGCGCGGGTCGCCCGATCACCCCATCGGCCACATAGGACAGTGAATCCTCGGCGTCCAGCCACAGCTCCTCGGCCCATGGCAGCACGCCGTGCACCGGGCGCCCGGTCAGCGCGCGCAGCTGGTCCAGGCCCGGCTCCAGCAACGCCGGATCGCCACGGAACTTGTTGATCAGGAATCCGGCGACCAACGCCTGATCCGCCGCGTCCAGCAGCGCGAGGGTGCCGAAGAGCTGGGCGAACACGCCACCGCGGTCGATGTCGCCGACCACCAGCACCGGCAGCCCGGCGGCCTGCGCGAGACCCATGTTGGCGATGTCGTTGGCCCGCAGGTTGATCTCGGCCGGCGATCCGGCGCCCTCGCACACGACGTAGTCGTACTCCGCGCGCAGCCCTTCCAGCGTGGACACGACGGTGTCCAGCAGGGCGGCCTTGCGAGCCCGGTAGGACATCGCGGTCACCTCGCCGGAGACCTGCCCGAGCACCACGACCTGCGAACTGCGGTCGCTGCCGGGCTTGAGCAGCACGGGGTTGAACCGCACCGAGGGCTCGACGCCGCACGCGGCGGCCTGCACGGCCTGAGCACGCCCGATCTCGCCGCCATCGGGCGTGACCACGGAGTTGTTGGACATGTTCTGCGCCTTGAACGGCGCAACCCGAGCGCCGCCGCGAGCCAGCCAACGACAGATCCCGGCGGTGACAACGCTCTTCCCGGCATCCGAGGTGGTCCCGGCGACCAACACCGCATTCACACGAAGTTCCTATCCCACGAGCGCAACCCAAAGGCGCCACCAAACCACCGGCACACCCATGCGAAACCAGCAGCCTGAACGTCTCCCCAGGTGAGTGCCCGTGAGTGCTTTGGGGGCCTATAACAACCAAAGCTGCTCACGACCACCCACCTGAACAAACACAGGCATCGCCCAAGACACACCGGCTTCGAGGCCGGCACCTGACGCAGACAGGGCAACCGGCGAGTCGGAGTGCAGAGCATCGCCGAGCAGGATCGCCGCCGAAACCCCGTGCTCCTTCCACACCGCCGGCTGACCGCGCCGCAGCACGTCGCC